>JACDBY010000125.1 GCA_013694685.1 Actinomycetota bacterium | reverse complement strand
GAGCTGCTTGGGGGGATCGGGTTCGTCGTGCTCCACCGGACGCCGACCGAAGTAGTGCTCGGCGCAGCCGGGCGCCCCTGGACGCCGCGTGGCGACATGCGTCCCTTCGCCGCCGTCCGCGCGGGTGAGGTGCGCGTGGCGGTCGACATCCGGGCGACTACGCTCCCCGACGGTCGCTCGCGCCTTTCGACCGAGACCCGCATCGCAGCCTCCGACGCTCGCGCACGCCGTGCCTTCGGACGCTACTGGCGCGTCGTCGGACCGTTCTCCGCGCTGATCCGCCGTCGCTGGCTGCGCGCCGCCGCGACCGCGGCAGGACAAGGCTCCTAACAGCCTGTTACACGCGGGGTAGCCTCGCGCGGTGTCGCGTCGAGCACCGCTCCTCGCCCTCGTGGTCGTGACCGCGATCTGGGGCTACACCTTCGTCCCCGTCCAGGAGGCGGTCGCGGTCTACCCGCTCTTCGCCTTCCTCGCGGTGCGGTTTCTCATCTCCTCGCTCGTGCTCGCTCCCTTCGCGTGGCAGCCGCTCCGCACGCTGCCGCGGTCGGGCTGGCTCGCGGGGCTCGGGGCGGGAACGCTTCTCGCTGCCGCGTATGGACTCCAGACAGCCGGTCTCGAGCTGACGACGGTGACGAGCACGGGCTTCATCACGGGTCTCTACGTCGTCTTCACCCCGCTCCTCGCACTCGCGCTCTTCGCCACGCCCGTGCCGCGACCCGTCTGGGTCGGTGTCGTCCTCTCGGTCGCTGGCCTGCTGCTCCTCAGCGGGGTGCCGGGCGGTTCGTGGCTCGGGAACGGGCTCGTTCTCGGCAACGCTGTCGCGCAGTCGCTGCAGATCGTGGCGATGGAGCGGTTCGCGCCGCGCTACGACGCGCGGGCGCTCACGTTCCTGCAGATGAGCGTCGCGGTGACGCTCTTCGCGGCGATCGCGGTGGGAGCGGGGCAGGTAGAGCTGCCCGACGATGCGGCGACCTGGTACGCGCTCGTCGTCACGGGGGTGTTCGCGGGCGCGCTCGGATACCTGGTGGCGACGTGGGTGCAGTCGCGGACGACGGCCGCCCGGGCGGCTCTCGTCTTCACCCTCGAAGCACCGTTCGCCGCTCTCTTCGGCGTGCTGCTGCTATCGGAGCGGCTCGGTTGGGCCGGCTGGGCGGGCTGCGCGGTCATGCTGACGGGAATCGTGCTCGCGGAGCCTGCCGCCTCCGCGACCTTGCGGCGACTCGTCCCGTCCCGGGTCTGACGCCCAATGGACGCAGTCCTCCTCGCGCTCGTCTCGGCCGTGCTCTTCGGGGCGATGACGGTCCTTCTGCGACCGGCGCTCGCCGGTGGTCGCGACCCACTCGTCGGCGCTCTCCTCACCGTGCTGCCCGCTCTCGGTGTGGGCGTCGCGGCAACCGCTGTCACCGGCGACTGGGATCGCACCGGGCTCTGGCCGTTCGCACTCGCGGGCGTCCTCGGGCCGGGTTTCTCGCAGGTGCTCTTTACCCTCGCGATCCGCGACGCCGGCCCCTCCCGTACCTCGGCGGCGGTCGGAACAGCGCCGCTCTTCGCGGTCGCGTTCGCCGTCGCCTTGCTCGGGGAGCCGCTCGCCGGGGGGATCGCCGCGGGCGCCGCCCTGATCGTCGCCGGAGGCGTGCTCCTCGCCGGCGAGCGCGACCGGCCGGAGCACGTGAAGGTGATCGGGCTCGTCTTCGCCGTCGGCGCGTGCCTCGTCTTCGCGGCACGCGACACGTTCGTCCGGTGGCTCGCGACCGACACCGACGTCTCCCCGGAGCTTGCAATGACGACGACCCTCGCAGCGGGCGCCGCGACCATCGCCGTCGTCGTGCTCGTCACGCGGCGGCCCTTCTCGCTCCGCCCGCTGCGCTCCTTCGCGCTTCCGGGGATCCTCTTCGGTCTCTCGTATATCTGCCTCTTCGAGGCGGTCTACCGCGGGCGGCTGAGCGTCGTCTCGCCGCTCGTTGCGACCGAGTCGCTCTGGGGCGTCGCCTTCTCGGCGGTCTTCCTCCGGCACGACGGCGTCTCGAGACGCCTCGCCGCCGGCGCGGTGCTCGTCGTCGCCGGCGGGGTGCTGATCGGGATCAGCCGCTGAGGCTCGAGGTGGTGGGAGGCAGGCAGAGTCTCGAGCTCCACAAATCTGATATCTTAAGACTCAGATTTACACGCATGACCACGCTCAAGGAAGGAGCACCTCGATAGCCATGGCAAAGACAATCGGTATCGACCTCGGGACGACGAACTCGTGTATGGCCGTCCTCGAGGGGGGCGAGCCAACCGTGATCCCGAACGCCGAGGGCGGCCGCACGACGCCGTCCGTTGTCGCGTTCACGAAGGACGGTCAGCGTCTCGTCGGCTCGCCTGCCCGGCGTCAGCAGGTGACGAACCCCGAGAACACCGTGTTCTCGATCAAGCGCTTCATGGGGCGCAAGTGGGACGAGGTCTCGGAGGAGATGACTATCGTCCCGTACGCCGTCGAGCAGGGTGAGAACGGCGACGCACGCGTCTCGGTCGAGGGCAAGCAGTACGCGCCGCCCGAGATCAGCGCGATGATCTTGCAGAAGCTTCGCGCCGACGCGGAGGCGTTTCTCGGCGAGCCGGTGACCGACGCCGTCGTCACGGTCCCCGCCTACTTCAACAACGCGCAGCGCGAGGCGACGAAGGACGCCGGCAAGATCGCCGGCCTCAACGTGCTGCGGATCGTCAACGAGCCGACCGCGGCCGCCCTCGCCTACGGCCTCGACAAAGAGGTGACCGACCAGACGATCCTCGTCTTCGACCTCGGCGGTGGGACGTTCGACGTCTCGGTGCTCGAGCTCGGAGACGGCGTCTTCGAGGTGAAGTCGACAAACGGTGACAACCATCTCGGCGGCGACAACTTCGACAAGGCGATCGTCGACTGGATGGCGGCCGAGTTCAAGAAGTCGCAGGGAATCGACCTCTCGCAGGACAAGATGGCCCTCCAGCGCCTCTACGAGGCGGCGGAAAAGGCGAAGATCGAGCTGTCGTCGACGATGACGACGCAGATCAACCT
>JACDBY010000022.1 GCA_013694685.1 Actinomycetota bacterium | reverse complement strand
TCGCCGCGAGCCCGTCGCCGTGGCGCTCGCACGCCGCCGCAACACTGTCGACGTCGTTGAAGCGGCAGACGATCGTGTCGGCCGTTACCGCAGCAGGCACGCCGGGCGTCGAAGGGATCCCGAGCGTCATCAATCCCGAGCCCGCGCTCGCGAGGAGCGCATCGACGTGCCCGTGGTAGCAACCGGCGAACTTGACGACGCGATCGCGTCGGGTCACGGCCCGCGCGAGCCGGAGCGCGCTCATCGAGGCCTCCGTCCCCGAGCTCACAAGCCGCACCATCTCGATCGAGGGGACGGCATCGACGATCTCCGCCGCGAGCTCCACCTCCGACTCGGTCGCCGCGCCGAATGTTGTGCCCCGCGCCGCCGCCCCCGTGACGGCGGCGAGCGTCTCGGGATCGGCGTGCCCGAAGACGAGTGGTCCCCACGACTGCACCCAGTCGACGTAGCGCGCGCCGTGGGCGTCCTCGATCTCGGCGCCGCGACCGCGGTGGACGAAGACAGGCTCCTCGAGCCCGACGGCACGCATCGCGCGGACCGGCGAGTTCACCCCTCCCGGGATGAGCGACGTCGCGCGCCGCCAGAGCTCCGTGCCTTGGCTCACCGCCATCGGGCGCGCGTCCCTCCCGGGAAGGGCGAGTACCTCGCCCTTACGATCTTGGGATCGGGGACGAGACGACGATCGGCCGCCCGACCACACCGTGACGACCCGGATGCCGCCAGGGAGGTCGTAGGAGCGAGATACATCTCGCCCTGCCGGCCACGCCCGAACACCCTTACAGCCACTGCGCGAGATCCTTCGCCCAGTACGTAACGATCGTCCCCGCGCCCGCGCGCCTGATCGCGGTGAGTGCCTCGAGCGCGGCCCGGCGCTCCTCGAGATGACCGGCGTCCGCGGCGGCCCGGACCATCGCGTACTCGCCCGACACCTGGTAGGCCCAGACGGGACAGTCGAAGCGCTCGCGCACCGAGCGGATGACGTCGAGATAGGGGAGGGCCGGCTTGACCATCAGGACATCGGCGCCCTCCTCGAGGTCGAGCGCGCACTCCCGGAGCGCCTCGCGCGCATTCGCCGGATCCATCTGATACCCGCGGCGGTCGCCGAAGGCGGGCGTCGACTCCGCCACCTCCCGGAACGGCCCGTAGAAGGCCGAGGCGTACTTCGCCGCGTACGAGACGATCGGCGTCTCCGGTAGCGCCTCCCTGATCGCCCCCACACGGCCGTCCATCATGTCGCTGGGGCACACAGCGTCGGCCCCGGCCTCCGCATGGCTCGCAGCCGTGCGCACGAGCAGGTCGAGCGTCTCGTCGTTTGCGACGGTGTCGCCCTCGAGCGTGCCGCAGTGCCCGTGCTCGGTGTACTCGCAGAGACAGACGTCGGTCAGCAGGGTCAGGCCCGGTGTCTCGGAGCGCAGGGCGCGGAGCGTGCGCTGGACGATCCCGTCGGCGTCCCAGGCACCCGTCCCGTCGGCGTCCTTCGTCTCGGGGATCCCGAAGACGAGGACGGCGCGGACACCGAGCGAGGTCAGCTCGCGTGCCTCGCGAACGACTTCGTCGACCGACCGCCGCGCGATCCCGGGAAGGCCCTCGACCTGCCGCGCAACGCCCTCGCCCGGGCACGCGAAGAGAGGCATCACCACGTCGTCGAGCGAGAGCGTCGTCTCGCGGACGAGCGCGCGGAGGGTGTCGGTTCGCCGCAACCGGCGGAGGCGCGTGGCCGGGAAGCTCACGACGGAAGGGTAGTGGCCCGCCGACACACTCCGCGCACGAGACACCCGCATTCGACCCGAGGCGCGTCCGAGCCGCCGGGGGGCGACCCGGTGTCTGACACCGGTGTGACGCCTTTGCGTCAAACGCTCCCCACGCGCACGATCGAGTGCGGCGCACGCCCGCCTCCGCTGTGGACAACCGGACAACGGTGTCAGACACCGTTTCTTGTCAAGGCCGAGCGTGCCGATTGTGTGCCAACCGATCCACGAGTCCGGGACGGGTGGGGCGGCGGACCTACGAGTTGTCGCCGGCGCTCCGCTCAATGACGTCGATGGGGATTCCCTCCGCCGGAGCCTCCTCCCACGACTCGAGGTCGATCCGCTCGCGGAAGAACTCCCAGACCGCGCGCCCGGCGGCCATCGTCGGCAGGGCGACGAGCACCCCCGGGATGCCGTACAGCTCCCCACCGGCGAGTAGGCCGAAGATCACGAGGAGCGGGTGCAGGCGCAACGCGTTGGCCATCACGTTCGGGACGACGACGTGCCCCTCCACCTGGTAGATGAACACGAAGAGGATCGCGACCCAGAGGAACCCGACGGGATCGACGACGAGGGCGTAGAGGGCGGGCGGCACGGCCGAGAGCCAGGGCCCGATGTACGGGACCACCTCGACGAACGCCGTCCAGACACCGAAGAGGAGCGCGTAGCGCTCGGCACCGTCGACCGCGCCGGTCTCGCCGAGGATCCACATGCCGGCACCGGCGCTCGAGCCGATGACCACAGAGAGGATCACCTGGCCGCGGACGTATCCCCAGAGGGCCCGCTCGATCCTCTGCGTCAGCGGCACGCCGCCGTGCGGTGGGAAGCGGCGGTCGATCGTGCGTTCGAGCCGCGGCATGTCGAGGAGCATGTAGATCGCGATCACGACGATCAGCACGATCGAGAAGAGCAGGATGATCACCGAGAGCGCCGCGCCCTGCGCGAACGAGATCGCGTCCTGGACGTACCCGGAAACCTCGCCCGCCCCGATCGACTCGGTCAGGTCGTCGAGCTGGCGCTCGACACGGATCCCCTCGAGGCCGTGGTTGTCGAGCCAGGCCTGGAGCCGGTCGACGTCGATCTCGGCGCCGGTCTGGCCGGACGCGTCCTCGTCGGTGAGGTAGGCATCGACACGGTCGGCGGCCGAGCGCGTCTCGGAGACGACGACGGTGCCGAGAGCGGCGAGGATCCCGACGACGGCCGTCACGAAGACGAGCGAGACGATCGTCACGGAGAGACCGCGCGGCAGTCGCAGGCGCGACAACTCCCGGACGAGCGGGTTCAGCGTGAACGCGATCACCGCTGCCGTGAGGAACAGGAAGAGGACGTGGCCGAGCGTTCGCGCGAGGAGGAACGCGAGCAGGAGGAGGACTGGCAGACCGACGAGCTGAACCCAGCGCGGGATGCGGATCGTCTGCTCCACGCTCATCGCTCGATCGTAGACCGCACCGCACGGGGTGAAGGCGGCCCGAGAGTGCGGTACCGTGCCACGATGGCTTCGCCGCGCTCCCGGCAAGCAGCGCGCCTGCGCGACCGCAGACGGCGCGCGCAGCGTCGTGCGCGCAGGCTCGTCCTCCTCAGTGCGATCGGTGCGCTCGGGGTCGTGACGCTGCTCCTCACCGCCTTCGGCTCTAGCGGCTCGTCCCCGGTCGCCTCGCCTCTCGCCGCCGAGACGGTCTCGTCGGAGGATGCGGCGGCCGTGCGGCCGCGACCGCAGGTGCTCGCGACGATCGGCAATCTCCGGGTGCAGCTCCCGGTGGCGGCGGGGTCGCTGACGGCGATCGGCTTCCACGGCTCGAGCGACGGCGCGCTTGCGCTCCAGCCGGTCGGGCGACAGGCGAACAAGGGGATCCTGGCGCGACTCTGGCACCGGATCGCCGGTAGCGGCAAGGAGTCCCCGCGCTGGTACCAGCTCGAAGGCGGCGCCGGGACCGAGGAGCTCGACGTGGGTGCCGCACCGGGTACGGACGTGTACGCGCCGGTGCAGGGCTCGGTCGTCGCGGTCAGCGACCTCGTCGTCGGCGGGAAGTACGTCGGCAGCCGGATCGACCTTCGGCCTTCCCAGTCCCCGTCCGTCATGGTCTCCGTGCTACACGTGCAGCCCGACCGTGTGATCGCCGTCGGTACGCCTGTGCTCGCCGCCACGTCGAAGCTCGGCAGGTTGGTGAACGTCGCCGCCGTCGAGGAGCAGGCGCTCGCAGCGCACGCGCCCCACGACGGCAACAACGTCTCGATCGCCGTCTACCCCTCCCCCGGCTCGCTCCCGTAGGGGCCGGACCTGTCCGGCCCGTAACTCGGTGAGAATCCTTTTCGTCGGCGACGTCGTCGGGCGGCCGGGTCGTGACGCCGTGACGGCGCTGCTTCCCGGCCTCCGCGAGACGTTCGAGGTCGACGCCTGCATCCTGAACGGCGAGAACGTCGCAAACGGGGTCGGGATCACGCCACGCCTGGCACAGGTGCTCCTCGCGGCCGGCGCCGACGCGATCACGCTCGGCAACCACACGTGGCGACGCGAGGAGATCGGCCCCTACCTCGGCGCTTCGAACACTGTTGTCCGTCCTGCGAATATGGCAGCGGCGGCGCCGGGTCGCGGCCTCACCGTCGTCGCGGCGCGGGACGGCACATCCGTGGCGGTGATCAACCTGCTCGGCTCGCTCTTCCTCGATCCGCCGCACAGCATGTGGGAGCTCGTCGACGACCTCGTCGAGGAGGCGCGGCGAGCGACCCCGGTGATCGTCGTCGACGTCCATGCGGAGGCGACGAGCGAGAAGGTCGCCCTCGCTGCCTGGCTCGACGGCCGGGTCACCGCCGTGCTCGGGACGCACACACATGTGCAGACGTCCGACGCGCGGATCCTTCCGGGTGGGACCGCGGCGCTGACGGACGCCGGGATGACCGGGCCGCACGACTCCGTGATCGGTGTCCAGACCGGGCTCGCGATCCGGCGCATGCGGACGGGAATGCCGGTCCGGTTCGAGACCGCGACGGACGGCGTGCGCCTCGAGGGGGCGCTCGTCACGTGTGACCCGCTGACGGGACGTGCGAGCGCGATCGCGCCGGTGCGCGTTCCGTGGCCTGCCGCGTGAGCACCAGGAGCAGCGCGAGCAGTGTCAGGCCGCGCGCCAGCACGAGCCACGAGGCAACGGCGTCGAACTCCCGCACGAGCTCCCAGTAGCGGAGCGGAAACCAGGCGGCCGTCAGGGCGCACGCAAGCACGGTGAGCCAGAGCGACGTCCGGCCTCGCAGACCGCCGACGAGCGGCACGAGGAGGACGAGCCAGACGAGGAACTGCGGTGAGAGCACCTTGCTGAGCGCGACGAACGCGACGACCACCGCCGCCGCGTGGCGGACGAGCCGCTCGGTCGTCGCCGGGCCGCGCGCGAACGCAATCCAGACGAACGAGACCGCGACGAGCTGGGCGATGCCCTGAACCACGGCCAGTACGCCTGCGCCCGTGCCCGTCAGGTTCTGGGATCCGGCCCCCGAGGCCCAGCCGAGCGAGGTGTCGAGGAGCTGGTGGAGCGCGAGCAGGATTCCTGCCCCGAGGCTCTCGATCTGGAGGGGTCGCCCGAGCTGCCGCCCGAACGAGTCCAGCACGCCGTCCGGCGCGACGAGCAGGAAGGGCACGTAGAGGGCGATCACGGGTGTGGAGACGAGCGCGAGGGTCGTCGCGAGCTCGCGCCTGCCGCCGCGCCGGTAGGCGGCGACACCGAAGAGGGGTACGAGGACCGCCGGGTACAGCTTGACCGCGACCCCGAAGCCAGTGACGAGGGCGCCTGCCCGAGGACGACCCGCGACGACGAGGAGCAGCGCACCGGCAACGAGCGTCGCAGGCAGGAGGTCGAACCGCGTGAGCACGACCCCACCGAGGAGGAGCGGCGCGAACGCGACGGCCGCGAACGCGAGCCGGCGCTCCTCTGCGCTCCGCCCGAGATGACGAAGAGCGCTTCCGACGAGAAGGACGCCGAGCCCGCCCACCGCGGCGAGTTCCGCCGCGAAGACGATCCGGTAGGCCGTGAGCGAGTCGGTCACGAGCGCAGGCCCGACGAGTGCAGGCAAGGCGCCCGGTGGATACTCGAAGGGAAAGTCCCGATACGGGACGAGACCGTTCGCGATCCGCTCGCCGTAGGCTCGGTAGAGCGGGATGTCCGTGATCGCATGGCCGCTCCACTGCCAGGCGACGGTGACCGCGACCGCCGTCAGGACGAAGCTTGCGCAGGCGAGGAGGGCGTCGCGCGGAAGCCGCAACGGGCTCACGTCGACTCGCGCTCGGGCACCCGCGGAAGGAGGAGCGCGAGGAGCGCGAACGGCAGCACCCAGGGAAGGTAGAGGTAGAACCAGTGCGTCAGCGAGAGCTGGAACGCGGCGAGCACAGCGGCGGTGAGCGCCGCAAGCTCGAGCGGCCCCTTCTCGCGCGGCACGACGGCGACGACGCCCGCGAGGACGATCACGACGGCCTGGACGACGGTCTGCAGCGAGGCGAGATCCGGGATTCCGCGCGCCTGGTACTGACCCCAGCCCCAGATCGAGAACGGCGAGTCCCGTTCCAGCTGGAACGTGAACGTCCGTTCCCAGAACGTGCGGGCGGCGTCGGCGAGCGACGGCTCGAGGAGGAGCACCGAGAACGCGAGGGCGGTCGCGAGCGCGAAGCCGCCCCCGAACCGGAGCAGGCGACCCGCGCTCCACGCCGAGCGATAGGTCAGCCACAGGGGCGCGACGAGGAGCGCCGCGAACTTCGTCCACGCCGCGAGCGCGACGGCCGCGCCGCGTAGGGGGGCCGAGGTCGCGAGCCAGAACCCCCAGACGAGCAGCGCGGGCATGACCGCGTCGTTCGAGTTCGCGAGGAGGACGTAGCTCGTGAACGGGTAGGCGACCCAGCCGAAGGCGAGCGCCGCGGCGAGCAGGTTCCCGCCGAAACGCCTTCCGACCAGGACGAGGCCGGCGAGGACGAGCAGGTCGAACAGGATCGCAGTCGCGTGCGCCGCCGGAAGCTCGTCCCACCGTCCGCTCCAGCCGAAGGTGAGGACCGAGGGGACGTAGGCGAGGTAGGCGACCGGGCCGTAGGTATCGCCACGTGGGTTGGCCGACTCGCAGCGACCGTTCGACTGGATGCGCTCGCGGATCTCGCCGTCGGCGTTCGGCTTCCCGCACGGCTCCAGTCCGTCCGTGACGGGCATCGCGCCGTACGGAGCGCGTCCGTCGAGGATCCGGTCGGCACCGATGACGCCGGCGTATCCGACGTCGATCACGCGTCGTCCCTCCTGGAGGTTGAGCCCGATGCGAAAGC
>JACDBY010000017.1 GCA_013694685.1 Actinomycetota bacterium | reverse complement strand
GCTTTCGCCAGCTGCTCCTCGGCGAGCGTGGCCGCTCTTGCCGCCCTTGCGGCCTCGCGCTCGGACTCGCCCGCGAGCCGGCGGAGCCGCCGGGCCTCCGCAACGGCCGCGTCGACCGCCTCACGCGCTTCGGAGACACACGCCGACTGCCTCACCTTCTTCGGCGCGGGGCGGGCGGGCCGTGGTCGGAGCGTTGCACCCGCCATCGCCTCGAACCCCGACGGTTCCAGGACAGTTTCGAGCCGGCCCGAGGCAAGGAGCTCGGAGTCGGCGGCGGCTGCTGCCCGCAGGGTCGTCGCGACATCGCGCAGAACCGCGTCGGTCGGCCGCTTGCCCGCCGCTTCGAGCACCGCGCGCGCCGACTGCGTCAGGCCGTCGACCGTCTCGCGGAAGGCCGCGTCGGCTCCTTTCCGCCCCGCCTTGACCCCCGCGGCAGCACGGATCAGCGCCCGGATCTTCCCGCGCTCGTCGCGTGCGAGCGTGTTCACGACCCATGCCGCCACGGCGGGCTTGCGCAAGCCGGCGACCTCGTCCGCCTCCTCTTTGCGGCCCTGCTTCCGCAGCGCCTTCGCGATCCCGTCGCGACGGGCGACGAACTCCTCCAGTGGAGCGCCGAAGAGCCCGTCGACATCGCTCGGCACAGCTAGACGGGAGCCTCGCCGGGGTCGGGGAGATCCTGGTCGGTGCCCTCGACCTCCGCGTTGATCTCCGCGCCGAAGAGGAGCGCCGCACCGCCCAGCCACAGCCAGACGAGGGTCACGACCACCGCGGAGAGCGTGCCCCACGTCTTCTCGTCCGAGCCGAAGCTCGCGCTGTAGAAGGCAAGACCACCCGAGGCAGCGAGCCAGACGACGAGCGCGACGAGAGCGCCGGGCGTGAAGAGACGAAGGCGGCGTCCGGTACCGAACCGCCCGAGGGTCAGCACGACGGTGAAGGCGAGGAGGAGCGCACCGAGCAGGATCGGCCACTGCACAGTCCACCAGAGCCAGCGGGTCAGGTTCGGCTCGCCGATCGCCCCGCCGAGCCAGCGCTCGAGATGGGGACCGAGTACGAGCAGCCCCACGAGAAGAAGAGCGGCGGCGAGCAGGCAGACGACGATCACGAGCGCGATCAGGCGTCGCTTCACGAAACCGCGCTCGTCGCGCCCGCCGTACGCCGTCTGGATGCCGTCCATCAGGGCGGTCGCCGCGGACGTCGTCGTCCAGAGCGCGACGAGCAGACCGACGAGTGTCAGGAGGATGCCGCTCGAGGGTGACTCCGCCGAGCGCTCTAGGCTCTCGCCGAGAAGCGCGGCGGCTTCGGGTGGCATCACGTTCTCGAGACGGTCGACGAGCTTCGTGACGTCGTCGGTGTCCGCCACGAGCGAGAACACACCGAGCACGACGAGGAAGCTCGCCGGGATCGCCAGGAAGATGGAGTACGCGAGCGCCTGCGCGGTCGTCGAGATCCGATCCTCGCGCGCCTCGTCGATCGCACGACGCAGGATCTCCCAGGCTCGGCGAGCCTTGCCCTGCGGTGGCGCCTGGGCGCTCATGGCTCCTGACGGTAGAGGTCGAACACCCGGGCGGTGTACCCGCTGGGAGCTCGGCCCTATCAGGTGTCAGCTCAGGGCGTCAGCGGGTGTTACTGAGCGGACGGGCGGGTATGCACGCCGGTACATCCGAGAGAGCGAGGTGAAACCACGTGCCTACCTGGGCATGGATTCTTCTGGTCGTCCTGCTGATTCTGCTCCTCACGGGCGGTATTGGCTACCGGCGCCGCTAGCGGCGCACTGAGCTGAGGGCGGGCGCCACGAGCGCCCGCCCGTCTACTCGAGGAGCCGTCCAGAGACGTCGAGCTCCTGCTCGTCGACGAGCGCGGCGATCGCAGCCGGTAGCGGCGCGACGGCTTCGCGCGTCACGCCTTCGGGTGACCAGACGAGGTTCACCCCAAGGGCGGGATCCTGGGTCGGGTAGTCGGCGCGGTTGTGCGCGCCGCGGGTCTCGCGCCGTTCGAGCGCACTCTCGAGCGTCGCGCGCGCCGCGAGCAGCGAGCCGGCCAGGTCGAAGGCGTGCGCGAGATCGGCGTAGCCCGCGAGATCCGGACGCACCTCGAGGATCCGCGCTCGGGCGGCGAGCTCCTCCAGGCGCCGGAGCCCTAGCTCGAGCTCCGCCTCCGTGCGGACGACGCCGCAGCACTCCGTCATCAGGTCGCGCAGCTCACGCTGGAGCGGTCGCGCGAACTCGTCGCCACGCCGCGCGAGTGCCTCGGAGACTTCGTCGCGCGCAGCGTCGATCGCCGCGCGATCCCTGACGTGGACGTCGAGACCGGCAGCAACACGCGCGGTCTCGCGCCCCACGATCCGGCCGAAGACCAGGCACTCGGCGAGCGAGTTGCCGCCGAGCCTGTTCGCACCGTGCACGCCGCTCGCGCACTCCCCGACGGCGAAGAGGCCCTCGACGTCGGTCGCATGCGTCTCGGGCTCGACGCGAATCCCGCCCATCGAGTAGTGAGCCGTGGGCGCGACCTCCATCACTGACCGGGTGATGTCGACCATCGCGAGGTCGACGAACTGCCGGTACATGCGCGGCAGGCGCTCGAGCACGACGCGCCGGTCGAGGTGCGTGACGTCGAGCAGCACGCCGCCGTGCTCAGTGCCGCGTCCTTCGACGATCTCCGTGTAGTTCGCGAGCGCGACCCGATCGCGGCTCGAGAGCTCGAGCCGCTCGGCGTCGTACCGCTCCATGAAGCGCTCGCCGCGCGCATTCCGCAGGATGCCGCCCTCGCCGCGGACGGCCTCGGTCACAAGCGTGCCGGCCGCCTCCTCCGGGAAGACCATCCCAGTCGGGTGGAACTGGACGAGCTCCATGTCGCGAAGCCGGCAGCCCGCCTCCGCGGCCAGGCGCATCGCGTCCCCCGTGTTCTCGTCTCGCCGCGAGGAGGAACGCCGCCAGATCCGCGTGTGACCGCCGGCGGCGAGGACGACCGCGTCCGCGAGGACGAGCTGGCGGCTGCCGTCGTCGACGTCGAACCCGTACGCGCCGAAAACACGCCCGTCGTGGACGAGCAGCCGTGTCACGTACAGATCGTCCCGGATCGCGACACCGAGCTCGGTCGCCCGCCGGACGAGCGCGAGCTGGATCTCCCGGCCGGTGTAGTCCCCGGCGAAGCAGGTCCGCCGGTAGCGATGCGCGCCGAAGAACCGCTGCGTCAGGCGCCCGTCGTCCTCGCGCGCGAGGCGGGCGCCGAAGCGGACGAGATCGTCGATCGCGCCCGGTGCTTCGCGGCAGAGCACCTCGACCGCTCGGGGGTCGGCGAGCCAGTACGACTCCTTCAGCGTGTCGGCCGCGTGCTGCTCCCAGCTGTCCGCCGGATCCATCGTGCCGAGCGCGGCGTTGATCCCTCCGGCGGCGAGCACGGTGTGCGCGTCGTCGCGGCGCCGCTTGCCGACGCAGAGCACCTGGACGCCCTGCTCCTGCAGCTCGATCGCCGCACGAAGACCCGCCGCGCCTGTGCCGATCACTAGGACTCCCGTGGC
The DNA here is from genome assembly GCA_013694685.1 of Actinomycetota bacterium. GTDB lineage: Bacteria > Actinomycetota > Thermoleophilia > Gaiellales > Gaiellaceae > Gaiella. The sequence continues at coordinate 1,043 of JACDBY010000017.1, read as the reverse complement.
GAGACGTCGTTCGTCGAGGCGGGCGGACATCAGAGCGATCCTCCGACCGCGACGCCGATCGCGAAGACGACGGCCGTAAAGGCGAGACCTGCGAGCACGGCGATGAGCTGCCCGTCCGAGAGACCGCGACGCGGCTCGAGCGGCGGGCGTGGCCGCTCGTCCGCGTCGACGCTCGAGTGACCGACGTTCGCGAACGAGAACTCCTCGGCGTGGAAGCGGGCCGGCGCCACGCCCGCGTCGGCGAGCTGCGTCCGGAGGCTCTCGATCATCGCCGGTGGGCCGCAGACGAGCACCTCTCGCGACGCCAGGTCGTCGACCTCGGCAGTGAGTCGCGCGGCCGTGAGGAATCCGTCCCGCTCGCGCGCGACGACGGTGACCCGGAATTCCTCCCGAGCCTGCTCGATCGCCCGTAGCTCCTCGAGAAAGTGCGCCTCGGCCTCGTGCTCCACGCAGTAGTAGAAGTCGACGGCGACCGGCTCCTCCGGCCGCAGGCTGCGAGCCATGCTGAGAAACGGCGTCACGCCGATGCCGCCGGCCGCCCACACCTGCCGCCGGCCCTCGACCGTCCGGTGCGAGAACGAGCCGAACGGGCCTTCGACGAGCGCCTCCGCGCCCGTCTCGAGCCGCCGGAGCGCCAACGTGTAGTCGCCGAGCGCCTTGACGGTGATCCGGAGCGTCGCGGCGTCCGGCGCGGACGTGATCGAGAACGGGTGAAACTGTCCACGCACCTCGCCCGCCCGGATCGCGAGCACCTGTCCGCGGAGCGAGAGCTCGAGCGCCCGCAGGTCGAGCGACGGGAAGCTGACGAAGAGGAACTGGCCGGGCCGGTGCTCGAGGCGCCGGCCGACGGGCTCCATGACGATCTCCGTCACCTGCTCGTCGAGGCGGTTGACGTCGCAAACCCGGTAGCGGCGCCGGCGGACGAGGACGCTGCCGAGCACCGAGCGATAGGCGAATGCAGCGATGCCGGCGGTCGCGACCGTCGTCAGGTACGCCGTCAGCAGATCGGAGTCGTGGGTCGTCCCCTGGGTCGTCAGCGCGTG
>JACDBY010000007.1 GCA_013694685.1 Actinomycetota bacterium | reverse complement strand
GACAACCTGGACGCGACGCTGGGGCGGCTGCGGGAGCAGGGCATCGAGCCCGAACGGCCGCCCTACACGGTGCGCGAGGGCGGCTCGAGGCTCTGCTTCGTGCGGGATCCGGACGGCTATCGCATCGAGCTGATCGAAAGACGGCCCGGCTAGCTAGAGCGGGCGGCGGCAGTACGATCCTCGACGGTTCGACACTCTGGCGAAAGGAGACAGGCATGGTCACCGTGGGCCTATGGGTTCTGCTGGAGGCGAAGCCAGGGCGTGAGGCTGATGTGGAGGCCTTCCTCGAGTCCGGGCGCTCGCTCGTGGAGGACGAGCCGGACACGACGGCGTGGTTCGCCGTCAAGCTCGGTCCGTCCGCATTCGCCGTCTTCGATGTCTTCACTGACGATTCGGGCCGGCAAGCACACCTATCCGGGAAGGTGGCGGAGGCGCTGATGGCGAGAGCGGACGAGCTCTTCGCTAAGCCGCCCGAGATCAAGCACGTCGATGTGATCGCCGCGAAGCTCGCTTCCTAGCGGCTCTTCGAGGGTGCTCTGTGAGAGAGGGCGCCCTCCGCGGCACCCTTGCGGGTGTCAGAGATTGGCGTAGGGCCGGTCGGCCATGTACTTGAAGCCGCTGTCGACGGCGAGTGTGACGACGACGGCGTCGGGGCCGAGCATCTCAGCGAGCCGGCGCGCGCCGACGAGGTTCGCTCCTGTGGAGATTCCCGCGAAGATCCCCTCCTCCCGGGCGAGCCGGACCGTCATCTCGAGCGCCTCGTCGTCCTCGATCGGCCAGACCTCGTCCACCCGCGCAGGATCCCAGTGAGGCGGCACGATTCCCGTCCAGCCTTGCATCGCGAACGATCCTCTTGGACCGCCGGTGATCCCCGCCGAGCCGGCAGGCTCCAGAGCTCCGATCTGCACAGCGGGGTTGCGTGCCTTGAGCGCCTCGGAAACGCCCATCAGTGACCCTGCTGTACCGATGCCGTGGCAGAACCCCGTGATTCGGCCCCCCGTCTGCTCCCAGACCTCGCGACCCAGCATGTCACGGTGCCCCGAGACGACGTAGGGGTTGTTGAACTGGTCTGTGGCGTAGGTGCCCGGCTCGCGCGCGAGCTCGCCGGCTCGCTCGACCATGTTGTGGATGTCCTGGGCAGTCACGCGTCCTGGGCCCTCCACAGCCTCGATCACATCGAGCTCGGCGCCAAGCGCGCGCATCAGCTGAAGGCGCTCCTCGCTGAAGCACTCTGAGATCACGATCCTCGCTCGGTACCCCTTCGCGCGGCACACAAGGGCAAGCGCGGGCCCGGTACTTCCTCCCGTGTACTCGACGACGGTCATGCCAGCCTCGAGCAGACCGTCTCGTTCCGCGCCCTCGATCATCGAAAGCGCCACCCGATCCTTCATCGAGCCGGTCGGGTTCATGTACTCGAGCTTGACCAGCACCTCCGCGCCGTTCTCGGGGGCGAGTTCCCGCATGCGGACGATCGGCGTCTTGCCAATCGTGGCAAGCACGGTCTCGGCGGACATTGCGCGCGACTATCCCACAGCCGCGCGCCGACATCGAGCTGATCGAGCGCCGCGGGAAGTAGCTCGCGATCAACCGTGCCCGGCTGCGAGCACGGGCGTAAGGGCCGCGATCCCGGTGCGGATCTCGACGCTCAGGTCGCACCCCGGATCGCCGCACTCGCAGAGGAACCTGCGGACGAGCTCGTCCGGCTCCCCGTCGGCCCATGGGCGTGCGTAGTAGCCGCGCACCTGCGCCACGACCGCCTCGTTCGTCTCCCGGAGGAGCGCTCGCCGCTCCGTGACCGACTCCGCGACCGGCCCCTCGGTCAGCGCGGCGGTGAAGTGTCGCTCGACGGCCGCGAGCGTCGCATCGATGCCGCGCTCGCCGTCGACGACGCAGATGGGCGCGTCGGCCTCCCTCGCCTCGCGCTCGATCGTCTCGCCCAGGAGCAGGTAGAGCTCGCGGGCACCGCGCGGCAGGCCACGCTCCTCCAACCTGGCCCGTTGGAACTCCGGCGTCGGAATCAGCCAGACGGCCCGGGAGCGATCCTGCACCACCGCCGTCGGAAGCGTCGAGCCTTCGGCGACCACGAGCGGTGAGCGCGGTAGCGCGAGTACATCGTCGACGACCATCGGTCCGCG
>JACDBY010000460.1 GCA_013694685.1 Actinomycetota bacterium | reverse complement strand
ATCCGCGGCTCGGCCGTCGACTCGGGCCGCGCGTTCGTGACAGCGCCGCCGCCGGTCGGCAGCGCGAGGACGGTCGCGAGCGACGCAAGCGCCGCCGCGACGAGCGTCCAGACGGTGGTCGTACTGCGTGCGGTGCGCATCGCGTGAGTCCTTTCGTCGGGGATGCCACCAGGGTGTAACCCGGATCTCGGGATGCAGACGGCCTCCTAACGGAAGATTCACCCGCCTAACGAAACGCTCATGGTGTCCTGACCGCGGGCTCACACGCGACCGGCGTTTCGCCCGCCGCTACCCTCGCTCGGAATGGCCGATCGGCAGTCGACACATGTCTCGGTCCGAGCGCTCCGCCTGCGACCGGGCGAGGAGCACCGCGAGGCGATCACGCTTTCGCTCGAGCCCCTTCGCTTCGGCGGAGAGGAGTACGTCGTCGCGCCCGCGACGATTCCCACCGAGGTTGTGGTGCAACGTGCGGCGTCGGGCGATGTCTTCCGGCTCCGCTTCTCGGCGGGCCTTGCAGGCCCGTGCATGCGCTGCCTTGCGCCCGCGGAGCTCGTGCTCGCGGTCGACGCGCAGGAATACGAGGCGACGGACGCGGCTGGTGACGAGGAGCTCGCGAGCGAGTACGTCGCCGACGGTGAGCTCGCCGTCGGCTCCTGGGCTCGCGACCAGCTCGCGCTCGCCGTGCCCGACCAGATCCTCTGCCGTCTCGACTGCGCCGGCCTGTGCCCGGTGTGCGGGAAGGATCTCAATCTCGTGCCACACGTGCACGACGAGGACGCGACGGATTCCCGGTGGGCGGCCCTCGAGCGCCTCAGGTCGCAGGGCGATGCGTAGAGAGGACTGGCCCCGGAGGGGCCTGTTCCCCTGTGCGACCGGCTCACGTCTATTGCAGGTCACCCGTGGGTCGCACGGGGGTCAGTCCCCGCGGGGACAGACCCCGTCGCACAGGGATCAGTCCCCTGCGGGGACAGACCCCCGTGGTAGGTTGGCCAGGCGCTTCAGCGCACGCCCATGACGGACTGACGACGATCAAGCGCCCCTCGCCGCCCCACCCCGGGGCCGGCGTGCCTCGTCAGGAGATCCCGTCTGTGCGTGCTCGTCTCGTCCGTGTGTCGAAGTCCCATGGAGCTCACGTCGTCCTCGAGGACGCGTCGCTCGACGTCCCGGCGCGGTCTCGCCTCGGGCTCGTCGGTCCGAACGGCGCCGGCAAGTCGACCGTCCTGCGCCTTCTCGCGGGTCTCGAGCAGCCGGATCGGGGCACCGTCGAGCACGACCCGCCGCAGCTCACGGTCGCCTATCTCCCGCAGGTGCGGGACCATTGGCCGGTCGAGACCCTCCGCGACCAGCTCGCCCGCCTGACGGGCGTCGCCGCGGCGGAGCGCGAGCTCGAGGACGCCGCCTCCGCCATCGGTCGTACGGCGGACAACGCTTGTGTTGATTCGACACGAGCGTTGTCCGCCCGTTACGACCTGGCGCTCGCGCGCTTTCTCGCGCTCGGCGGTGGCGACTTCGACGCGCGGGCCGCAACCGTGTGTGCCGAGGTCGGGCTCGGACTCGAGCTCGAGCGTTCGCTCGCCGCCGTCTCCGGTGGTGAGGCGGCCCGCGCCTCGCTCGCGGCGGTCTTGCTCGCCGAGGCCGACCTGCTGCTGCTCGACGAGCCGACGAACGACCTGGATCTCGATGGCCTCGACCGGCTCGAGCGGTTCGTCGACGCCTTCGCGGGCTCGCTCGTCGTCGTCTCGCACGACCGTGCCTTCCTCGACCGCGTCGTGAGCGGGATCGCCGAGCTCGACCCCTGGACGCGCGGCATCCGCGAGTTCGCGGGAGGCTGGACGGAGTACGAGCGCCGGCGCGACGAGGCTCGGGCGGATGCGTACGCGCGCTTCACGGACGCGCAGGCGCGACGTCGTCACCTGACGTCGCTCCTCTCGCAACGCAGGACCGAGGCGCGTTCGCTCGGTGCGGGTCTCGGCGATCGAGTCGGGGGCTCCGATCGACGGGCAACCCAGGCGCTCTCGACAAAGGTCCGCCAGGCCGAGCGACTCCTCGAGCGTAATCAGCTGCCCGAAAAGCCGTTCGAGCCCTGGGAGCTCCAGCTCGAGCTGCGTGCCGCCGGTCGACTGCCCTCGCCGGTCGCACGCCTGACGAGCGCCGTGATCGTCCGGGACGCGTTCCGGCTCGGCCCGCTCGAGCTCGTGCTGCAGCCGGGAGAGCGGCTGGCCCTCACGGGACCGAACGGCGCAGGCAAGACGACGCTCCTGCGCGCAATTCTCGGCGAGCTTCCCCTTGCACATGGCTCGCGGGAGCTCGGTCGTGGCGTCGTCCCTGGCGTGATCGGACAGGAGCGGGAGACCCACGACCTCCAGGAGCCGCTCCTCGAGCGGTTTGTCGCCCGCACCGGCCTCGCACCCGTCGACGCGCGCACGCTACTCGCGAAGTTCGGTCTGGGCGCGAGCCACGTCGGACGCCCGTGCGCGACGCTCTCTCCGGGTGAGCGCACGAGGGCCGACCTGGCCGAGCTCCAGGCGCGAGGCGTGAACCTCCTCGTGCTCGACGAGCCCACGAATCACCTCGATCTCGAGGCGGTCGAGCAACTCGAGCGCGCCCTCCGGGACTGGGACGGTGCGCTCGTCGTCTCCTCGCACGACCGCCGCTTCCTCGAGGCGCTCTCCCCGACGCGCGAGTTCCGGGTCGGCGCTCCCGCGAGATCAGAGACCGACGCCGAGCATCCACGCGATACCGAGGCACCCCGCGGCGACGACCGCCGCGGCGGCCGGCAACGAGAACGACCGTGGCAGCAGCAGGCGCCACGTCATGAGGGGTAGCGCGACCGAGAGCCCGAGTGCCGCCGCCTGAACCGCGAGGTAGCCTGCGTCCGGGTCGCCGTCCCGGTCGCCGAACCCCTGCAGCTCGAAGAGCGCGGCGACGAGGCTGCCGAGGGCACAGAGCGCGCCGAGCGCTCCCACCACGACGACTGCCGCCACCCTGGCTCCGGTCACGCCCGGAGTCTCGTGCCCGGACAAGGATGCCGCAACCTCGTCCGCTACCATTCTCGACCGCCCATGGCCGTCCCGAAGCGCAAGACCTCGAAGTCCCGCCGCGACAAGCGTCGCGCCCAGCACGGCATCGACGCCCCGCGCGTCTCGACCTGCGAGAACTGCGGCTCGCCGAAACAGGCGCACCGCGTCTGCCCGACGTGCAACACGTATCGTGGTCGTGAGGTCAGGCCGCTCCGTGCGCCCGCCCCGTAGCCGGCTGGTTCCGGGCCCCTGACGTGACGCGGGTCGCCGTCGACGCTCTCGGCGGTGATCGTGCACCCGAGGAGGTCGTCGCCGGCGCCGTCGCGGCCGCGACGGACGGGATCGTGCCGGTGCTCTTCGGGCCGGCCGAGCTCGACTCGCAGGGTCTCGAGCTCGTTCCGTCCAGCGAGCGGATCGCGATGGACGACAAACCCGCCGAAGCCGTTCGCAGCAAGCCCGACTCGTCCCTCGTCCTGGCCGTGAGGGCGGTCGGTGACGGACAAGCCGCAGCAGTTGTCTCCGCCGGAAACACAGGTGCGGTTCTGGCGGCATCCCTCCGGCATATCCGCCGTCTCCCGGGTGTCGCGCGGCCGGGGATCGCGATCGTCATCCCGGGCAGGCGCGGGCCGACCGTTCTGATCGACGCCGGCGCGAACGCTGACGCCCGTCCGGAGCATCTCCTCCAGTTCGCGCACATGGGCGTCGTGTTCGCCGAAGAGATCCTCGACCGCTCGAATCCCTCGGTCAGGCTGCTCTCGATCGGCGAGGAGCCCGAGAAAGGGAACCAACTGACGCTCGAGGCGCACGCGCTGCTCGGCGACGCGGACTTGCGGTTCGAGGGGAACACCGAGGGGCGCGGCCTGCTCGACGGCGACGCGGATGTCGTCGTGTGCGACGGATTCACGGGCAACGTCGCGCTGAAGACGCTCGAGGGAACGATCCGCAGCGTGCTCGAGGCGCTTCGCGCCGAGATCAGGCAGTCGACGCGAGCGAGGCTCGGAGGGCTCCTGATCCGCCCGGCCGCTCGCGGACTCCGGGCTCGCCTCGACCCCGAGACGCACGGCGGCGGCTACCTCCTCGGTCTCAAGGGGCTCGTCGTCATCGCGCACGGATCGAGCTCGCGCGTCGCGATCGCGAACGCGACACGGATGGCCGCGCGCGGCGTCGAGCACCAGCTCGTCGAGCGCCTCGCAGTCCGCCTTCCGACCGGCTCGCCGTCGGCCTGAGCGACTGTTAGAGTCCTGCGCTCAATCCAGCCCGACCGCGACAGAGCGAGGTTTCGACAGTGGCACTTTCCCGCGATGAGGTCTACGAGCGCGTCAAGGTGGCGCTCGTCGAGAAGCTCGGCGCCGACGAGGGCGCGATCTCGGACGAGGCAGCGTTCCAGGAGGATCTCTCGGCCGACTCGCTCGATCTCGTGGAGCTCATCATGGAGC
>JACDBY010000450.1 GCA_013694685.1 Actinomycetota bacterium | reverse complement strand
CAGGGTCGCCGTCTTCGTCGCGTACATCGGTTTGATCGGGCTGATCCCCGATCTCAAGCGTGTCTTCCAGTACCACGGTGCCGAGCACAAGACGATCAACGCGCTCGAGGCCGGCTCGGAGCTGACGCCCGCCAACGTGCAGAAGTTCAGCTTGATTCATCCACGTTGCGGAACAGCCTTTTTGCTCTGGGTCATGGTGATCGGCATCTTCGTCTTCGCGCTCGTCGGACGGCCGGACTGGTACTGGCTCGTCACGAGCCGGATCGTCCTCCTGCCGGTGATCGCCGGGCTCGCCTACGAGCTGATCCGGTACGCGGGCAAGCATCAGTCGAACCGCGCGCTGATGACGCTCCTCGCGCCGGGTCTCTGGCTGCAGCGGCTCACGACCCGTGAGCCGACGCTCGACCAGGTGGAGGTCTCGATCCGCGCGATCGAGGAAGTGCGGCGCCGGGAGGCGATGGAGTCCGAGACGGAGCAGGTCGCGTTTCGCAAGGTCGAGGTGATGGCGTAACCCATGCCGCGGATCGTCCGCGATGCCGATGCCGCCTGGGAGGGCAATCTCGCCCGCGGAGCCGGGACGCTCACGGCCGCGACGTCCGGCGCCTTCGATGGGCTCGGCTTCTCGCTGGGGACGCGCGTCGGCGCGCCGGAGGGCAAGACGAGCCCGGAGGAGCTGCTCGCAGCTGCCCACGCTGCCTGCTTCACGATGTCGCTCGCGAACGAGCTGACGAGCGCGGGCACGCCACCCGGCAGGCTCGAAGTCCGCTGCCGGATCACGATGGACGAGGTCGAGGGAAAGGGTCATCAGATAGTGCACTCGGCGCTCGACGTGACGGCACGCGTCGCGGACACGAATCCGACCGCGTTCGGCAAGGCGATCGACGACGCGAACGCCGGATGTACGTTCTCCATCCTCCTGCGCGAGGCGGGAGCGGGCGTGGACGTGACCACACGATTCGATGGAGGCGGCTGAATGGCGACGGATCGCACCGCAAAGGTGACCTGGCAGGGCTCGCTCATGGACGGCAGCGGCACGATCGAAGGGGTCGGTAGCGGTGCGCTCGGGCCGCTCGACGTCACCTGGGTCTCTCGCGCCGATACGCCGGACGGTCGCACGAGCCCGGAGGAGCTGATCGCGGCCGCCTGGGCGTCCTGCTACTCGATGTCGCTCTCGCACGCGCTCGCCGGCGCCGGGACGCCGCCCGAGCGCCTCGAGACGCAGGTCACGGTCTCGTTCCAGCCGGGTGAGGGCATCGTCAAGGGCGCGATCGCCGTCGTCGGCACGGTGCCGGGAGTCGATCACTCGAGCTTCCTCGCGGAGGCGGAGACCGCCAAGCAGAACTGCCCCGTCTCGAAGGCGCTCACCGGGATTCCCGAAGTGACCCTCGACGCCACTCTGGCGACGGCCTAGGGCTGCCTAGGTGTGCCGCTGCGCGGCACACCTACAATTCAACGGTGGCCCGCCTCGAGTCGATCGTCGAAGAGCTCGAACGGTCGTATGCCGAGCTCCAGGAGCGGATGGGGGACCCGTCCGTCTACGCCGACCGCCGTGAGGCGGCCGAGCTCGGCCGGCGCCTGAAGGACCTCGAGCCGGCAGTCAGCGCCGCGCGCGCCTGGCGTCAGGTCTCGAACGACCTCGTCGACGCACAGGGCGACCCGGAGCTCGCCTCGATCGTCGACGAGCTCGCGGACGAGGCCGGTCGGCTCGAGGAGGTGGTCAAGCTCGCGCTGGTCGAGCGCGACCCGGCCGACGACAAGGACGTCATCGTCGAGGTTCGGCAGGGCGTCGGCGGCGACGAGGCCGCGCTCTGGGCCGAGGAGATCGCCCGCATGCTGCTGCGGTACGCCGACCGCCGCGGCTACCGCACCGAGACGCTCTCGGCGAGCGAGAACGACGGGGGCGGGGTGAAGGAGACCGTCTTCGCCGTGAAGGGCGACGGCGCCTACTCCGTCTTCAAGTGGGAAGGCGGCACGCACCGCGTCCAGCGCGTCCCCTCGACCGAGTCGCAGGGGCGGACCCACACCTCGACCGCGACAGTGGCCGTGATGCCCGAGGCGGAGGAGGTCGAGGTCGCGATCGAGGAGAAGGACCTCAAGATCGACGTCTACCGCTCGACCGGCCCCGGTGGCCAGTCGGTCAACACGACCGACTCCGCCGTGCGGATCACGCACATGCCGTCGGGGATCGTCGTCTCGATGCAGGACGAGAAGTCGCAGCTCCAGAACAAGCAGAAAGCGATGCGCGTGCTCCGCGCTCGGCTCTACGAGGCGGAGCGGGCGCGCCAGCAGGCGGAGCTCGCCGCGGCACGCCGGTCGCAGGTCGGCACCGGCGAGCGCGCCGAGAAGATCCGCACGTACAACTTCGCCGAGAGTCGCCTCACAGACCATCGGATCAAGCACACGGTGCATCGCCTCGAGCAGATCCTCGACGGCGACCTGCAGGAGTTCACCGACGCGCTCCAGGCCGAGGATCGCCGGCAGGCGCTGGAGGCGCCCGCGTGACCCCCGTGTCGGACTTCAGTCCGACACGTGCTCTTGCACTAGGCAGAGCACATGGCCGCCCCGTGTCGGACTTCAGTCCGCCACGAGCTCTGCCGTGAGCCGCGAAAGAGCACGTGTCCGACTGAAGTCGGACACGGGGTCGGACGCGGGGTCGGACACTCCCCGAGCGCTACTGCCAGAGCTCGAGACCACGATCCCGCGTTGCGACGCGGAGTGGATCCTCGGTCACGTGCTCGGCGTCGGTCGAAGCGAGCTCTACGGTCGTCTCGGTGGGTCGCTGACCGACGCGCAGCTCGCCCGCGTGCACGAGCTCGCCGCCCGCCGCGAAGCCGGCGAGCCGCTCCAGTATGTGCTCGGCCAGTGGGGCTTCCGCCGGCTCGAGCTCCTCGTCGACCGGCGAGCGCTCATCCCCCGACCCGAGACGGAGATCCTCGTCGAGCGCTGTCTCGAGCTCGTCGAAGGGCTCAACGCGCCACGGGTGCTCGACGTCGGCACCGGCTCCGGCGCGATCGCGCTCGCGATCGCGGCCGAGCATCCCGGTGCGCGCGTGACGGGGATCGACGTCTCGGAGGACGCACTCGCGCTCGCCCGGGAGAACATCGGCCACACCGGCGTCGCGATCGAGCTCTCCCGGCACGATGTCGCCGAAGGGCTTCCCGGGTCGGACTGGGACCTCATCGTCTCGAATCCGCCGTACGTCGAGGCGCACGAGCTCGTGGCGCTCGCAGCGGACGTGGTCGAGTGGGAGCCCGACATCGCCCTCGTTGCACGCGGGCAGACCGAGGCGCTCGTGCGCGGAGCCGCAACCGGCCTGCGACCGGGAGGCGCACTCGTCGTGGAGACCTCGGAGCGCGGGGCGACCCCGTTGCAGCGCCTCCTCGCGGAGCTCGGCTTCGAGGCGCTGCGCGTCACCCGCGACCTGACCGGGCGCGAGCGCGTCGTCGATGGTCGCCGTCCGCGATGAGCGGGGTTGGGGCCGCGATCGCCGCGCTCCGTCGCGGTGGACTCGCGGTGCTGCCGACGGACACGGTCTACGGCCTCGTCGCGTACGGGCTCAGCAAGGCCGCTGCAACGGAGCTCTACGCCGCGAAGGGACGCGAGTCGAGGCAGCCGACGGCGCTCCTGCTCGCGTCGCTCGACCTGCTCCCCCTCGCCCTTCCCGGGCTCCCCACCTCGGCGCTTCGCGCCGCGCAGGCGCTCCTGCCGGGGCCGTTCACGCTCGTCCTGCCGAATCCCGACCGGCGGTTCCCGTGGCTCACCGGAGAGCGACCCGAGGCGCTCGGGGTTCGCGTGCCCGTGCTCCGCGGGCCGGCACAGGCCGTCCTCGCCGAGCTCGAGCTCCTCGTCGCGACGAGCGCGAACCTGCCGGG
>JACDBY010000393.1 GCA_013694685.1 Actinomycetota bacterium | reverse complement strand
CTACATGCGCACCACCTCGGGGAGGCGTCAGGTGGACGTGATCTACCGTCGGATCGACGACGAGTATCTCGACCCGCTCGCGTTTCGCTCCGACTCGATGCTCGGCGTCGCGGGGCTGCTCGGAGCCGTTCGCACGGGCAACGTCACCCTCGCGAACGCGATCGGCACCGGCGTCGCCGACGACAAGGTCATCTATCGCTACGTCCCCGAGATCATCCGCTACTACCTCGGCGAGGAGCCGATTCTCGACAACGTCCCGACGTACCTCCCGAGCGAGCCCGACGAGCTCGACCACGTCCTCCGGAACCTCGACTCTCTCGTCGTGAAAGCGGCGAACGAGAGCGGCGGTTACGGGATGCTGATCGGGCCGAGCGCCGACGAGGCGGAGCTCGACCTCTTCCGTCGGCGGATCCTCGCGAGCCCGCGCGACTACATCGCCCAGCCGGTGATCCCGCTCTCGCGCCACCCGACCTTCGTGCCCGACGAGCACGGCGATGCAGGGACGCTCAGGGGCCGCCACGTCGACCTGCGCCCGTACGTCCTCAGCGGGCCGGACGGGATCAGCGTCCTCCCAGGCGGTCTCAGCCGGGTTGCGCTCGTCGAGGGCTCGCTCGTCGTCAACTCGAGCCAGGGCGGCGGCAGCAAGGACACGTGGGTGCTGCAGTGAGGAGCGTGCGCGCGTGCTGAGCCGCATGGCGGAGTCGCTCTACTGGATCGGCCGGTACGTCGAGCGCGCCGAGCAGACCGCGCGGCATACCGAGGCCACCTTCCGCCACACGCTCGTGATGGGCTCGACACCCGAAGCGGAGACACGGCGGCATCGCCACTGGGCGGCGCTGCTCGACATCGTCGGGGAACGGGCCGCGTTTCCTCCCGACGGCCCACCGGTGGACGACGAGACCGTGCCCGAGCACCTGATCTTCTCCGAGACGAACGCGAACTCCATCGTCGAGTGCATCGGGCGGGCGCGCGACAACGCCCACACCATGCGGCACCAGATGGCGACGGAGATGTGGGAGGCGCTGAACCGCTTCCACCTCGACGTCCAGCGCCCAGGGCGCCGCCGGGTCGCAGCCTCGGACGCCGAGCACATGACGCGCTTCTGTCGCTCGATCGTCGACTTCAGCCAGCTCCTCCAGGGGATCACCGACTCGACGATGCCGCGCGAGGAGAGTTGGTACTTCCTCCAGGCCGGCAAGTTCCTCGAGCGGGCCGAGTGGACGACGCGAACGATCGACGTGAACTACCGGCTGCTCGTCGGCGAGGAGCTCGAGCACGGCGACCGGCACGCGCTCGACACGGCGTGGGATCTCCAGCCGTGGGGCACGCTCCTCCGCGCGCTCTCGGCCTACGAGTCGTATCACCGGATCCAGAGCAGGGGCGTCCACCCGAGCGCAGTGATCGAGGTGCTCACGCTCTCGGAGGTGGTGCCGCGGTCGATCAGGTTCTCGATCGGCAAGGTCGACGCGGCGCTCGCGCACATCAGCGAGGAGGCGCCCGCATACAACGGGTCCGAGCCGATGCCGGGCTCGAGCGGCGCGAGCGAGGCGCGACGGGAGGTCGGCCGGCTCCACGCCGAGTTCGCGTACCAGCGACTCGACGACCTGCTCGACCGCGGGCTCCACGAGTCGCTCCTCGACATCCAGCGCCGGTGCTACCGGATCGGCGACCTCATCGAGCACGAGTTCTTCGCCCACCGGCCGCTGACGGCGCAGGAGGCGATGATATGAGGTACCGGATCCGGCACCGGACGAGCTACCGCTACGCAGCCCCCGCGTTCGAGAGCTTCAACGAGGTGCGCCTCCAACCGCTTGCGGGCCCGACGCAGACGCTGCTCGACTTCGACCTCTCGATCGAGCCGCCGGCGACGGTGATCTCGTTCCGCGACTACCACGGCAACGCGGTGCACGACTTCGGTGTCGCGTATCTCCACGACCGTCTCGTGATCAAGTCGACGAGCGACGTCGTCACCCACGCCGGCGCCGACGAGCCGCTCGCGGGTCCGGTCGGGGGCGAGGACGTCTCACCCGTGCTGCGCGACCTCGCGGGCGACGCTGCGCTCGAGGACGAGCTCGCCGAGTTTCTCGGCCCGAGCGTCTTCGTCCCTCTCGCGGACGAGTCGGCCGGGATCGCCGAGGCCCTCCGGGTGGAGGCTCCCGGAGCGACCGCGCTCGACTTCTTCAGGCGAGCCGCAGCGCACGTACGCGACCGACTCGACTACGTTCTCGGCACGACGACCGTCGAGAGCTCGGTCGCCGAGGTGCTCGCCGGCGGCTCTGGCGTCTGTCAGGACTTCGCCCACGTCCTCGTCTCGCTCTGCCGGCACGTCGGGCTGCCGGCTCGGTACGTCAGCGGCTACCTCGGCGGGGTCTCGGTCGCGACCGCCTCGCACGCCTGGGTCGAGGCCTACATCCCGCCGTACGGCTGGATCGGCGTCGACGCCACCCTCGGCACGCCGTGCACCGGCCAGCACGTGAAGCTCGGCGTCGGTCGCGACTACGCCGACGTCGCGGTGCTGCGGGGGACCTACCACGGCGGCGGCCGGGCGGAGCTCGAGGTCGAGGTGACCTGCGAGTCGCTCGGTGGTCTCGGGGAAGGCGCGCAGACCTCGAGCCGGGTCGACGAGCCCGTTGCGCGGCTCGTTGCCATCCAGAATCTCGGAGCCATGCGGCAATACCAGCGAGGCGCCGTCATGACGCAGGCGATGGGGGGGATGACGCAGGAGGTGGCGCTCGAGGAGCTGCCGCCGCTTCGCGAGCAACTCCGCCCCGAGGACGGGCCTCCGAGCCAGCAGCCGCAGCAGCAGCAACAGGACGGCGCGTGAGGCTCCGGGTCGGCGCTCACTTCGAGCACGACGCGGCGGAGCCGACTCCGGCGGTCGTGCTCGTGGAGCCCCACGTAGACGAGAGGGGCGGAATCGTGTCCGAGCGGTGGAGCAGCGAGCCGGCGCTCCAGACGACGAGCTACCTCGACCTCTACGGCAACCGTTGCCGCCGGCTCGTTCTCCCGGAGGGCGCGTCCGCGTTCACGTTCGACGCCGTCGCCGAGGTCTCTCCCGTGCCCGACGCCGTGCCCGGTGCGGGCGAGAGACAGCATCGGATCGAGGCCCTTCCCGACGAGCTGTTGCATTGGTTGCTCCCGAGCCGTCTCTGCGAGTCCGACCGGCTCTACGACCAGGCGTGGGAGCTCTTCGGCTCCTCGGCGCCCGGTCCGGAGCGCGTCCAGGCGGTGTGCGACTGGATCCACGGCAACGTCCAGTACGGCGTCGGGAGCATCTCCACGACCGCGACCGTCGAGATCTTCGAGCGGCGGGGCGGGATGTGCCGCGACTTCGCGCATCTCGGCGTGACGTTCTGCAGGGCGCTCGGCCTCCCGGCGCGCTACGTGTTCGGCTACCTGCCGGACATTGGCATCCCAGGCCCTTATCCGCCGATGGACTTCCACGCCTGGTTCGAGGTCTGGCTCGGCGCTCGCTGGTGGACGTACGACGCGCGGTTCAACGTTCCGAGGATCGGACGCCTGCCGATCGGGCACGGGCGGGACGCCGTCGACGTTGCGATGGTGACGACCTACGGGGCGGCTACCCTCCGGCGGATGGTCGTCTGGGCGGACGAGGTCGGCGATACCGATGACTTGACGGCGACGCCGCTTGCGCTCGAGGCTCCGAGCGGGTCGGAGTGGCGTGGCAGGTGAGAGCCTCGGCGATCTGATCGCCACGCTGGGGTCGATCGACGACGACGAGATCGACTGGCAGAACGTCAGGCAGACGACGGTCCTGATCCAGCAGAGCTTCGCGTACGAGTACCCGGGACCGATCGCGGCGTTGCGTCACCGGCTGATGGTCGTGCCGCCCGACTTCCACGACGAACAGCGCCTGCTGACCCACAAGCTTCGGATCTCCGGCTGCGACGTCGACATCGAGCGCTCGTACGACACCTTCGGGAACGTGGT
>JACDBY010000381.1 GCA_013694685.1 Actinomycetota bacterium | reverse complement strand
GCTCACGGCAGCGGCGCTGCGCGGCGGCGACGTGGTCGTCAAGGGCCGCGTGGGCGCGCGCACCGGCATCGACCAGAAGGGCGGCACGATCATCGTCCTCGGTCATGCGGCGTCCATGACCGGCTTCATGATGCAACGCGGCCGGCAGATCATTCTCGGCGACGTCGGACCGGGGCTCGGCGACTCGATGTACGACGGGACGATCTACGTCGGCGGGAAGGTCGCCTCCCTCGGGATCGACTGCGTGCCGGGCGAGTGGACGGACGCCGACACCGAGTTCGTCGAGCGCAAGCTCTCGCTCTACGGCTTTGGCTCGCCGCCCGAGTTACAGAAGTTCGTCTGCGGCAAGGTGCTCTACAACTACGACTCTCTGGAACCGTCAGAGAAGAAGCTCGTGATCTGATGACGACGGCTTCCGCCGTTCGCGGGCCGGACAGGTCCGGCCCCTACGCCCTCGGAGAGGAAACCGGTGATCTGAGCCATGTCTGACGCACCCGGGAAGAAAGAGGTGCTCGGGCGGAGCCGGATCTTCACGCCCGAGGTCGTCAACGACATCCACATGAAGGCCGAGCTCGGTCGCTACCGGATGCGCGGCTTCTCGATCTTCAAGAAGATCCCGCACTGGGACGACCTCGTCTTCCTGCCCGGGACGCTGACGCGATTCGTGATCGAGGGATACCGCGAGAAGTGCGACACGACCACCGTGCTCGGGGCGCGCTTCGCGAAGAAGCCGATCGAGCTCGAGATCCCGATCTACATCACCGGCATGAGCTTCGGCGCGCTCTCGCTCGAGGCGAAGATGGCTCTCGCAAAGGGCGCCTCGATGGCCGGCACGGCAACCTGCTCGGGCGAGGGCGGGATGATCCCGCCCGAACGCGACCACTCGACGAAGTGGTACTACCAGTGCATCCAGAGCCGGTACGGGTTCAACCCGCACCACCTGATGCTCGCGGACGCCGTCGAGTTCTTCATCGGGCAGGGCTGCAAGGTCGGACTTGGCGGTCATCTCATGGGCCAGAAGGTGACCGAGCAGGTCGCCGAGATGCGCTCGCTGCCGGCGGGGATCGACCAGCGCTCGCCCGCACGCCACCCGGACTGGCTCGGTCCGGACGACCTCTCGCTCAAGATCCAGGAGATCCGCGAGGCGACCGACTACCAGATCCCGATCCAGCTCAAGCTCGGCGCGTCGAGGGTCTACGACGACGTGCGCATGGCCGCAAAGTGCGGCCCCGACATCATCTACCTCGACGGCGCGGAGGGCGGTACGGGAGCCGGCCCGCACGTCGCGACCGAGGAGACGGGCATCCCGCTGATGGCCGCGATCCCCGAGGCGCGCCGGGCGCTGGAAGACGTCGGGCTCGCCGACGAGATCGACCTCGTGGTCGCCGGCGGGATCCGGAACGGCGGCGACGTCGCGAAATGCCTCGCGCTCGGCGCCAAGGCCGTCGCGTTGGGCCACTCCGCGTTGATGGCGCTCAACTGCAACAAGGAGATCCCGGGCGTCACCGACTACGAGGGCACCGTGGGCGTTCCGGCGGGCGAGTGCTACCACTGCCACACCGGCCGCTGCCCGGTCGGGATCACGACGCAGGATCCCGAGCTGCGCAAGCGCCTCGTCGTCGAGGATGCCTCCGAGCGGGTCTATAACTTCCTGACGGCGCTCACGATGGAGCTGCAGATGCTCGCGCGGGCGTGCGGCAAGACGAACGTGCACTCACTCGAGCCCGAGGACCTTGCCGCTCTCACCGTCGAGGCGTCGGCGATGGCACGCGTGCCGCTCGCCGGTACCACCTACACGGTGGGCGAGACCGAGCGCGAGATCCTGGGCGAGGTCAAGCGCCTGCTTGCGATCAGGGCCGAGGATGGTCTGATCGCGAGCCAGGACGCCGAGGACAGCGCAGAGAACCTGGAGCAGCTGCGGGCGGCGGAGCACTGATGTCCGGTCACGAGCTTGCCTACAGCGAGCCGGAGAAGATCCGGTCGATCGACTCGGAGTTCCTCTCCGGGAAGCGGTACCCGTACCAGGAGGACAGGTCGCTCGTCGAGGACGTCGACCTCGACGCACTCACACCGGGTGGCGATCTCAACTGGCTCGAGGACGTCGCGTTGCTCGAGGAGGACGGCGTCCCGGCGGTGTTCGACCGGTACTCGAACGCGTTCCTGAAGCTCTACTTCGAGATCCCGCGGGGACGTGAGGACGAGCTCGCCCGGAAGGTGCTGATGAAGCACCTGACCTCAGGCAACTCGTATGGGATCCAGCTCAAGGAGAAGCACTGCAAGTTCTCCCAACCGGAGCTCGGCCCTTGGGTCGAGGGCTCGCGCACCGTCGGCTCCGACTGGCAGCCACCCGTCCTCGAGGGCTGGGAGCGGCCGTCAGGGCATTGACCTCGGTGTCCGACTTCAGTCGGACACCCGCTCTGCTCTGCCGACGGCGAAGCTCAGCGGCGCGATGAGCAAGCTCGACGTCCTCGTCCTGCAGCACATCGCGTGCGAGCCGCCGGCCGCCTACGAGGACGTCCTCGTCGACCGCGGGGCCTCCATCTATCGGGTCGAGCTCGACGAGGGCGAATCGCTCCCGGAGCGGCGGGACTTCGACGCGGTGATCGCCATGGGCGGGCCGATGAGCGCGAACGACGAGGCCGAGTTCCCATGGCTCGTCGCGGAGAAGCGCTACGTGGCCGAGGTCGTCCGCTCGGGGACGCCGTTCTGGGGCGTGTGCCTCGGCGTGCAGCTCCTGGCGGCGAGCCTCGGCGCGCGTGTCTACGAGGGGCCCGAGCCGGAGGTCGGTCTCCTGCCCGTCGAGCTCACCGACGAAGGGTTGGCCGACGCCGTCTTCGCCGACCTCCCGGACAGTCTTCTGACGCTGCAGTGGCACGGCGACACCTTCGATCTGCCCGAAGGCGCCGTCCGGCTTGCCGGCTCACCCGCGTACGCGAACCAGGCATTTCGCTTCGGTCGCGCCTACGGCGTCCAGTTCCATCTCGAGGTGACGCCGGATCTGGCCCGCGAGTGGGCGGCCGTTCCCGACTACGCGTCGTCGCTCGAGCGGACGCTGGGGCAGGGAGCCGCGCTGGGATTCCTCGACAGCATCGAGGCAGGCGCCGACGAGATGACCGGCCACGGCCGCGCGCTCCTCGAACGTTGGCTCGACCATGTGGTCGAGCCGAGCGCTCAGCTGTCCACGACCCGTTCGTAGGCGACGTACACGCAACCGTCGGCCGGCTCGCGACGAACCTCGCGCCACTCCGACCAGTCGACCGGCGGAAACACCGTGTCGCCCTCGGGCGTCGAGTCGACGAGGGTCAGCTCGAGGCGGTCGGCGAGCGGCAGGCCC
>JACDBY010000366.1 GCA_013694685.1 Actinomycetota bacterium | reverse complement strand
GCAAGAGCGGCCTCGCGCGCCGCGACCGCCCGCTCGCGCTCGGCGAGCGAGAGCGCGCGGGCCGCGTGCCGGTCGGAGCTCGCATCCGCGAGGGGCGGGAGAGCGACGGCGGACTCCTTGCCCGCAGCGACCCTGGCGATCGCTGCCCGGAGCTCGTCCTCGCGCTCCTTCACCGCTGCGACGCGTTCGGCGAGCTGGCGTTTCAACGCCTCGAGAGCCGCGCGCTGGTCGACGAGGGCCGCGCGCTCTTGCGCGACCGGGTCATCGCTCGGAGGACGCCGTACGAGCACCATCACATGGTACGGCGGATCGGCGGGCTTCCCTGCCGGGATCGCCCCCGGCAGGACAGATCTACGCCGCGCGCTCCAGTCGTTCCTCGGCGCGTGCACGGCGGACGATGTCGTCGCGCTCGCCGAACCGGATGCGCGCGCGCACCGCGCGATGGAGCGCCCACAACTCCTCGAGGCGAGTGTCGAGCGCCTTGATCTCGTCGATCAGCTGGGGGTCGCGACCCTGCGAGAGGGAGTTCCACAACCCGACCCGGCGCTCGCTCAGGCGGTCGATCTCTTCGTGAATGCGCGCGATCGTGTTCATGTATCCCTCCAACGTCCTTACGTGCCCACGCATTCCGGCTGGCAAACGGGAATCGGTGTGCTCTGGGTTAACGTCGGGAGAAGAGGAAGATCGCGACGACGAGCGCGCCGGCTCCGAGCGCGAGCCACGTGAGGAGCTCGAGGAAGAAGGTCATCCGTACCCCAACTCGTCGAGCCGCCGCTCGTCGAGCCCGAAATAGTGACCGAGCTCGTGGAGCACCGTGATCCGGATCTCTTCACGCAGCTCGTCGACGTCGTCGAAGTCGGCCTCGAGCGGGCGCCGATAGATCGAGATGTGGTTTGGAAGCTCACCAGGCTCTGGCCCGCCTTCGGTGAGCGGTACGCCATCGAACAGTCCGTAGAGATCGGGGTCGTCCGGGTTCTCGTCCTCGATCACGACCGCGACGTTCCGCAACCCGGCGGCGAGCTCCGCGGGGAGGCTGTCGAGCGCTTCGCGAACGACCGCGTCGAAACTCAAGCGCTCACCGAACCGTGAGTGCGAGGACGGCCTTGTAGACGTGGAGGCGGTTCTCGGCCTGATCCCAGACGAGCGATCGGTCGCCGTAGAGCACCTCGGCGGTGATCTCGTCGCCGACATGAGCTGGCAGACAGTGGAGCGCGACGGCGTCGTCGTCCGCGAGGGCGAGCTTGGCCGCGTCGAGACGATACGGCTCGAGCTCTCGCAATCGCCGCTCGTGCTCCTCCTCCTGGCCCATGCTCGTCCAGACGTCGGTGTAGAGCACCTGCGCGCCCGAGACCGCCTCGTGAGGGTCCGCGATCACCTCGATCGCACCGCCGCTCGCGCGCGCATCGTCGATGCAGGAGGCAACGATCGCCTCGTCTGGGCGGTATACGTCGGGGCACGCCGCGACGAGTGACATCCCCGTCCGGGCTGCGATCCGCATCAGCGAGTGGCACACGTTGTTTCCGTCGCCCAGGTACGCGACGCGCACTCCCTCGAGCGAGCCGAAGCGCTCCCGGATCGTCATCGCATCGGCGAGCGCCTGTAGCGGATGGGCGGCGTCGGTGAGGCCGTTGACGATCGGGATCGCCGCATGCTCGGCGTACTCGTCGACCTCCGCCTGGTCGAAGGTGCGGATGAGGATCGCGCTGAGGAACCGCGAGAGGACGAGCGCCGTGTCGCGGGTCGACTCGCCGCGGGCGAGCGGGAGGTCGGCGGCAGGCACGTAGAGCGCCATGCCGCCGAGCTCCGCGATCCCGACCTCCGAGCTGATCCGCGTCCTCGTCGACGGCTTGCGGAAAATCAGGCCGACCGTGCGTCCGGGGAGGAGGCGGAGCTCCTTGCGTCGCCGGCGCTCGACCTTCAGCTCGTCCGCGAGGTCGAGTGCGAGGTGGAGCTCCGCCGGCGACCAGTCGGCGACGCGGGTGAAGTGCCGTCCCTTGAGCGTGTCGGGCACTCCTGCCACGCGTCGATGCTACTCGGGCAGGATCGAGCTGCAGCGGCAGGCGTGGTCGCAGCGGCGTTAGAGTCCGGTCGATGGCGCGCTTCGCCGACGCACTCAACGAGCAGATCGCCTATGAGTTCGGCGCGTCGCAGCAGTACGTCGCGATCGCCGTCCACTACGACGGGCAGACGCTCCCGCAGCTCGCGGCACACTTCTACCGGCAGGCGCTCGAGGAGCGGAACCACGCGATGATGATGGTGCAGTACCTCTTGGACTCGGGCGGGCAGGTCGTGACCCCGGCCGTCGCGGCTCCCGAGGTGGAGTTCCCCGACAACGTCGCCCCGGTGGTGCTCGCGCTCGATCAGGAGAAGCGGGTGACGGCGCAGATCCAGCAGCTGGCGCTGACCGCCCGCGAGGAGGGTGACCTTGTCGGCGAGCAGTTCATGCACTGGTTCCTGCAGGAGCAGCGCGAGGAGGTCTCGTCGATGTCCGGCCTGCTCGACGTCGTCACGCGCTCCAGGGACAGCATCGTGCACGTCGAGGAGTTCCTCGCCCGTGAGTCGGGTGGCGAGAGCCCGCTCGAGGCCGGCGCTCCCCCTGCCGCCGGCGGCGCGCTCTAGACCTTGCGGACGCTGAAGGTTCGCACCGAGCGGCAGAGTCAGCTCGTCGACATCACACGGCTCGTACGGGACGCGATCGCGGGCGAGACAGGCTTGGCCGTGCTCGTCTACGTCCCGCACACCACAGCGGGCGTGACGATCAACGAGCATGCCGACCCGAAGGTCGCCCGCGACTTCGAGACCGCGCTCGAACGCATCGTGCCCTCCGACTGGTCGTGGCAGCACGTCGAGGAGGGAGAGGAGAACGCGCCCACGCACATCAGGGCCGCATTCATGGGCCCGAGCGTCCTCGTACCGCTCGCCGACGACGGGGCGATGGCGCTCGGCACGTGGCAGGGGATCTTCTTCTGCGAGTTCGACGGACCGCGCGAGCGCTCCGTGCACGTCACCGTGCTGACCTAGCGCCGCGTCTCGCAACCTTCCACCGGGTACTGCCCCGCTGGAACGTTGCGATTCCGGGGCACTAGGAGACCTTTGCGAAACGATTGGCGAAACGGCTCAAAGCTGCTTGCGCAGCACAATGGCACGGCGCGTATAGCCCATGCGCTTCTCCCAAAACGGGACAGACATTGGGCTGTCGATGTACGTGTCGCAGGTTGCGACCTTGGCCCCATTCTGGCGACCCCACTCTTCGGCGGCCTCGACGAGGTGGGTGGCTACTCCCATGCGCTTGAAGCGGTCAGAGGTCTGAACAAAGCCGATGAAGAGGCGCGGGGCGGCCAAATCCCGTTGGGATTGCCATTGAGCGGTGTCCATTGGGGCCTGGATGGTTGCTTCGATGTACCCCGCGACCTCGCCATCGACCTCGGCGATGCGTCCGAAGTTCTCCGGCGCGGCTCTCCACTCGTTGTCGCTTTCGACGAACTCGGGCAGCCCTTCGGCGTCGGCCTGCTTGAAGTAGTCGGGGGCAAGATTGGCGTAATAGCCGGTGTTCTCACGAATGATCTGCGCGAGGGCTTCGCCGTCGCCTGGCTGAAACTCTCGAACCGTTACCTCGGGCACGACCCGATTCTACGGCTATGCCGCGAGCGGTACTGCTCGCGCTCGGGCGAGCGCCTGAGACAACCGGGCGAGCATTGTGATGTCGGTGTGAAGCTGGACGCGCTCACGGCCACGGACGCGCAGCGGGGCGAGTCCGTACTGGTGTTTGAGCCGTCCGAACTCTCGCTCGACGGCAGAGCGGCCGCGCTTCAAGTCGCGCCAGCGCAATGTCTCGCGCGGGATCAGCGAGTGCAGCCGGTCGGCCTTGACCCAGCGGGACGTGGGGGCGCACTCCCCGGTCGGGCAGCGCCACTTCGTTGCCTCCCGCTTGAAGTCGGCCCCGGCGAACGTCCAAGTGCCGTGCTCGCAGGTTGGGGCAAGGTGGTCGCCGCGCTTGACGGCCGGGGTCGCCCGCAGCGGGATGATCGGCAGCGCCCTGACGCGCTCGCAGGCTTCGTACGCCTGGGCTACGTCGTATCCCTTGTCAAGCGACGCGGTAG
>JACDBY010000336.1 GCA_013694685.1 Actinomycetota bacterium | reverse complement strand
GCAACCTCCTCGACGAGGAGACATTGCCCGCAAAGGTGAGCCGAGCGCTCGAGCCCGGGAACCTCGTGACGGTCAGCACGCCGGGTGGGGGAGGCTGGGGACCAGTTGAACGCTCCACCTGAGCGCCCGGCGCCGGCGCGAGCACTCTGCCCCATGTCGACTCTCGGCGAGCACCCTTCCCGCGCGTCGGTACGGCTCGAGCGCAGGATCGAATGGGCAGACACCGACGCCTCGGGTCACTGGCACAACACAGCGGCCCTGCGGCTCGTCGAGTGGGCTGAGCGGATCCTCCTCGATCGGCTCGGTCTGCTCGAGGACAGCTACGGGCGGATGCCACGGGTGCACATCACTGTGGACTTTCGCTTGCCCCTCCGGTTCAACGAGCTCGCGGAGATCGTGCTCGAGGTCGCGGAAGTTGGCAGGACGTCCGTCACCTACCGGGCCGACATCAGTCGCAGCAGTGAGATCTGTGCGCAGCTTCGCTTCGTGGCCGTCCTCCGCGACGAGCATGGAAGGCCGACGAAGTGGTCAGACGAGACCCGGCGCCTGCTGATGACGGCGGGGCCGCAGCCGCCGGCACTACTCGACGCCTGAGGTCGCGCTGGTGAGCTCGTCGTACTGCTCAGCAGTTAGCAGCGTCTCCACAGCGGTCGCGTCGTCCGGGTCGATTGCGATCAGCCAGATCCCGTACGGATCGTTGTTGATCCGCTCGGGTGAGACGGCGATCTCGGGGTTCACACCGACGATCTCACCCGAGACCGGCGCGAACAGGTCCGATGCTGCCTTGAGCGACTCAATCGTCCCGAACGGCTCGCTGGCCCGGAGGCGCACGTTGGTCGCGGGAACGTCGACGAAGCTGATCTCTCCGAGCTGACTCTGGGCAAAATCCGTCACTCCGACGAGCAAGCGGCTCGACGATTCGACACGGATCCACTGGTGCTCAGGTGTATAGCGGCGATCGGAAGGAGTCATCTGGCAATCGCTGGGTCAGCAATATATCTTACATATATGGAATCGGTCGTGACGTGACCTTGCCTGTCTCGACCGCTGAGCGCACGGCAAACCTCCGCGCATTCTTCGAGCCCACCTCGATCGCCGTCATCGGCGCGTCGCCGAATACCGCGCGAGGTGGCCATCGGATCCTGAAGAACCTCAGCTGCCATTTCACGGGCGAGCTCTACGCCGTTAACCCGAACGCGGAGAGCGTGCTCGGTTTGAAGAGCTATTCGTCCGTGCTGGACGTTCCCGGCGAGGTCGACCTCGCTGTCGTCTTCATTCCCGCCGACGCGGTTCCCGCTGTAGTTCGCGAATGTGTCGAGAAAAGCGTGAAGGCCGTCTGCATCGAGTCCGGGGGCTTCGCCGACGCGGGTCCGACGGGCGAGCGCCTGCAGACGGAGCTCGAGCAGGTCGTCGCGGGCACGACGACACGAGTGTGGGGTCCCAACTGTGCGGGCTACGTGTCCACGAGCCCGCCGCTCTCGACCTCCTTTGTCGTCACGCCGGGCAGCTTCGAGCCGGGGAACGTCTCGTTCGTCGCCCAGAGCGGGATGATGGCCGCTGCGCTGCTCATCCAGATTCTCACGCAGGATCGATTTCAGATCAACAAGGCCTGCTCGATCGGCAACAAGTGCGACGTCGACGAATCCGATCTGCTCGAGTACCTTGCGGAGGACGCCTCATCCGAGGTGATCGCCCTCTACCTCGAGTCGGTTCAAGACGGGCCTCGGTTCGCGACGGCCTGCGACCGAGCCGCGACGCGCGCATCGTTGCTCGCACTTGTCGGCGGCCTGTCGCAGAGCGGAGCGGAGGTGGCCCTCAGCCATACGGGTTCCATCGCGGCGGGGGAGGCCGCCGTAGCCGGCCTGCTGCGTCAGCACGGCGTCCTTCAGGTGGAGGATTTTATGGAGCTCGTGGACATCGCCGATCCGCTGTCGAGGCTCGCCGTACGCGCCTGTGGCAACTCGATCGCGGTCCTGACGTTCAGCGGGGCCGCCGGCGTCGTCGCAGCCGATCTCTTCTCGAGGCGCGGCCTGCGGCTTACGACGTTGTCCGAGCGCACGACGGCCCGATTGGCTGAGCTCTATCCGAGCTGGCTCAAGCCGCAGAATCCAGTCGACGTGTGGTCGACGGTCGAGCTGCGGGGGCTCGAGCGGACGATTGCACACTCACTTGAGGTGCTGCTCGAAGACGACGCTGTTGACGCGGTGCTCTTCATGCCGCTCGCGTTCGACTTCTTCGCCCCCACGGAGCTCGAAGCCTTCGTACGGGTCGCTCAGAGGAGCACGAAGCCGATCGTCGCCTGGCCCTTCGGTGAGGACGAGCCCCTGGCGATGTGGAGACGCACGCTCCGCGAGGCCAATGTCGGCGTCTGCCGGAGCCTGCTGACCGCGGTACGCGTGTTGGAGGCACTCGTCTGCCGGCAACGGGCTCTGGAGCGGGTAGGGGAGCTCGAGCGCGAGCAGGCTGCGCCGCTCACCCTGCTCCCGCTGCCGCGCGGGAGCGGAACGGTCGCCGAGGATGTGGCGAAGCGGATCCTCGCCGCCGCGGGGCTGACCACCGTCGAGGAGCGTGTCGTCGGGACCGCCGACGAGGCGGTGGGGGCCGCTGCCGAGATCGGCTATCCGGTCGTGCTCAAGCTCGTCGCCGCCGAGTTGGCCCACAAGACGGAAGTCGGCGCCGTACGCGTCGCTCTCGCGTTGGCAGCCGCCGTCGCAGAGGCGGCGGACGAATTCCTCGCGCTCGCCCCCAAGCTCGGAGCAAAGAACGCGCGGCTGTTGATCCAGCCGATGATCGACGGCGTGGAGACGATCATCGGCGCCCGCCGCGATCCCCGGCTCGGTCCGCTCGTCGTCTTCGGGATGGGCGGGATCTTCGTGGAGACCATTCGCGACGTGTCCGTCCGTGCGGCGCCGCTCACCGCTGCGGACGCGCGGGCAATGATCGACGAGGTACGTGGCGCCCGCGTGCTCGAGGGTGTTCGCGGCCGGCCGGCGGCCGACGTCGGGGCGCTCGTGCAGGCGCTGCTTGCACTGTCGAGGTTCATTCTCGTCGCGCCGCCGACCGTGGTTGAAGCTGAAGTCAACCCGCTCCTCGTTCGTCCCGAACGTCTCGGGGCGGTCGCTGTCGACGCCCTCATCGTGCTAGAGAAGGAGGAACGCAGCTGATGGCAGAATCCATGAGAGCAGTGCTTCTCGAGTCCTTCGGAGGACCCGAGGTCTTGGGGTCGCTTCGGGAGGTGCCGGTGCCCGAGCCGACACCGGACGAGGTCCTCGTGCGCGTGCGCGCGTGCTCGGTCTGTTACCTCGACTCGATCATCAGACGCGGGATTCGGCCAGGGATCGAGCTGCCGCTGATTCTCGGGCACGAGATCGCCGGGGAGGTCGTAGACCACGGTCGCAACGTAACGGGCTTTGCCCCGGAAACCCGCGTCGCCTCGACCTACCGCGCGCCTTGCGGGCACTGCCATTACTGCCGAGACGAACGCAGCATCTTCTGTACCAACGTGCATGGCGTCGGCGTCGAGCGCAACGGTGGGTACGCGGAGTACGTGGTGCTGCCCCCAGCCAGCTTGAGCGAGATCCCGGACGGCGTCGACGACGAGGCCGCGTCGTTTGCCGGCTGCGTCCTCGGTGCGGTGTACCGGGCGGTGCGAGAAAAGGGCCGGGTGCGTCCAGGAGACACCGTGCTCGTGACAGGGGCCGGTGGCGGTGCGGGGATCCATGCGGTTCAGCTCGCCGCGCTCGCCGGGGCGCGCGTGCTCGCCGCGACAACGTCGCCCGCCAAAGCGAAGCTGATCGAGGCGAACGGCGCCGATGAGGTCCTTACGGGTAGCCCGGAAGAGGTGCTCGAGCGAGTACGTGAGCTGACGCAAGGACGCGGCGTCGAGATCGTCATCGACTGCGTCGGACAGGCGACCAGCAGCCTCAGCCTCCGTTCTCTGGCCCGCGGCGGCCGGCTCGTCTTCGTCGGCGAGCTCGGGATCGAGCCGACGAGAGTGAGCGTCGCCCGGATGCTCTATCGCGAGACCGAGATTTATGGCGTTGCCAGTCCCTCCGCCGGCGAGCTCTCCACCATCCTCGAACTCATCGCTTGGGGGAAGATCAAGCCGGTCATCAGCGACGTGTTTCCGCTCGAGCGCGCCGCCGAAGCGCACCGGCTGCTGGACGAGCGGGCGAATGTCGGCAAGATGACGCTCAAGCCGTGAGCATTAAGCTGCCTCCGGGATCAGTAGTCACGCGAGAGAGGGCCGGAGATGCCGCGTAAAGATCGCCTGCTCATGCAGCGGGCCTATGACGAGATCAAGCGGCGGATCATCACGCTCGAGCTGGAGCCGGGCGAGAGGATCGACGACTATCAGCTCAGTGTCGAGCTGGCCTTCAGCCGGACACCCGTGCGCGAGGCCATCTTCCTGCTCGGAGCCGAAGGCCTAGTGGACATTCGCACGAAGGCAGGTTTTATCGTGCGTCCGCTCGACCTCATCGACATCACTCACCTCTTCGAAGCGCATGTCGTTCTCGCCAAGGCCGTCGCGCGGCTCGCAGCGAGTCGCGCCACCGCCGCTGACATCGAGCTCCTGTCGCAGCAGGCGGCCGTTGTCAGGGTCGCAATCGAAAACCGCGACTACCTGGCGATCACCGCGGCGAACGCCGAGCTGCATCGGCTCGAGGCCGCGGCAGCCTGCAACCAGCACCTCGAGAGCATGGCCGAGTCGATTCACGACCAGGGTCAGCGCCTCGCCTACCTCTGCTTCGGTGGCGGCGGGGGAGAGTGGAGCGAGCTCAGCGAGCACTTCGACGCTGTCTGCACGCACCACGACGAGATGATCGCTGCCTTAACGGCCCACGATGCGGATGAGGCCGAGCGTGTCTCGACGGCCCACGTGCGGCTCTTCCGGCGGCGTGTCCAGAGGTACCTCGATTCCGACGCGATCAAGAATTTCACCTTGACCGACGAGGACTTTGCGCTCGTCTCGCCCTCGACTCACGGCGAGCCTTAGCCGACCGCTTCCTCGGGCCGCGGCGCCTCTCGGCCGCTCACGCATCTACTTCCGAGGCGGCTCGCTCTCGGAGAACCTTGCGCTGGATCTTGCCGCTCATCGTCTTCGGCAGCTCCGCCACGAACTCGATCTCCTTCGGCACCTTGTAGGGGGCGATGACCGCGCGGACGGTCTCGCGGATTTCCTCCGCCAGTTCCTCCGACGGGGCTCGACCGGGCTTCACTACGACATAGGCCCTGACGCGCTGCCCGAGTTCGGCGTCAGCAACGCCGACAACGGCGCTCTCGAGCACGTCCGCATGCGTCATCGTGGCGGCCTCGACCTCGCCAGGGGAAATGCGGTACGCCCGGCTCAGGATCACGTCGTCGGCCCGTGAATGGAACCAGAAGTAGCCATCGTCGTCGCGGTGCGCGAGATCGCCCGAGTAGAACCAGCCCCCGCGATGCATCGCTCTCCACTGTTCCTCCTGCTTCCGGTAGCCGAGCGCAAGCGCCGGATCGTCGGAGGCGAGACAGAGGTGCCCGACCTCGCCCAGGGGGAGCTCGCGACCGGTCTCGTCGAGGATCGCGCAGCGTCTGCCTTCAAGGGAACGGCCCATCGAGCCCACTCTGGGAGGGCGGCCGACGACGTTGGCGATGTACGGGTGCCCCTCGGTCGAGCCGATCATCTCGTACATCTCGAAACCGAAGGTCCGTTTGACAGCTCGGTAGGTGTCCTCGGGCAGCGGTTCGCCGCCGACGAGCGTCATCCGCACCGAGCTCAGGTCGTAACGCTCGACGTCCGGAACGGAGAGCAGAAAGCGGAACATTGTCGGAACGCCCATGAAGATCGTCAGCTTCAGCCGCTCTACTTCGGCCAGGAACCGAGCCGGATCGAACCGGCCGCAGAAGAGCGATCCCTGCCCGCCGACCGAGAGCGGCCAAAAGATGCTGAAGTCGAGCGTGATCAGCGAGCTGAGCTCGATCGGCACCATCATGTGGTCGTCTGCGGTCAACCTGAGCTGGACGTGCGCCACTGGGTCGCCCGCCGCAACGATCATTCGGTGTGCGTGCTCGACGCCTTTTGGCTTTCCGGTCGAGCCCGACGTGTAGATGGCGTATGCAGGATCGTCCGCGGCGGTGTCGGCGGCATCGAGCTCGGGTGAGGCGTGCGCCATCAGCTCTGCGAACTCGGAGTCGAGCACGAGGACATTGCGCAGGGTCGGGCACTCGGACGCGACCTCATCGACCGGCTCTCGCACCTCGGCTCCCGTGAGCACGAGCTTCGAGTCGCTGTTCGTGATCGTGTGCCCGACCTCCCACGCTCGGAAGAGCGTGTTGGAGGGAATTGGCACGGCGCCGATCTTTATGCCCCCGAGCACGGTGGCCGCGTAGTCGAGCGAGTTCTGAGCCCGAATCATGAACCGGTCCCCCTGCTCGAGACCGAGCGCGATCAGCGCGTTTCCCGCCCTGTTGCAACGCTCGTCGAGTTCCGCATACGTGAGTGAAGCGCCCTCGCATTGAAGCGCGGGGCGGTCGCCGTGACCCTCGCGCACATGCCTGCTGACGATCCGGTCGGCGATGTTCAGGCGTTCGGGGATCTCGAGGAAGCCGGCCGGCAGCGCCACCTCCGCCGACGTCACGGCAGCCTCACCTTCACCTGGTCGTTGCGCCCCTCCTTGTTGACGAACCGGCGCAGGCTGGCCTTGAAGTACGGGTGTGCGAGTGAGTCCATGATGTTCTGGATCTCGAACTCGGTGCACTCCTCGATCGACTGGCGCCAGCCCATGTGGAAGCGTTCCTTTGCCATCGCCTGGAGATGGGTCGGGCCCGCGGCGAGGTCGGCTGCGATCGCCGCGACGTGCTGGGCGAACTCGGCCTGCGGATAGACGCGGTTGACGATCCCCCAATCGCATGCCTCCTCGGCCTCGAGCGTCTGGTTCGTCAGCATCATCTGCATCGCTCGCCGGAAGCCGACGATCTTCGCGAGCGTGTAGCTCGTGGCTCCGTCGTTCGCGACCCCGTTCGCGTGCCAGGAGCAGAGAAAGCGCGCCGAGTCAACACAGACCGCCATATCGGACGCGAGGACGATTCCGAAGCCTCCGCCGGCGGCGATGCCGTTGACTGCGGAGAGCACCGGCAGGCGGATGCGGGTCAGCTTGTGCATGACCTGGTGCCACCACATCGCCTTGTAGCGGAAGTGATGATCGATTTCGGCATCGCCTTCGTCGAGCGGAACCTCCTTGAGATTGATCCCCGCGCAGAACGCCTTGTCGCCCTCGCCCGTGAGCACGAGTGCACCGACGTCGTCGCGCTTCTCGATCCGGTACAGGGCGTCCATCACCTCCTTGAGCGCGTCGATGTCGAGGGCGTTGGCCACCTCCGGCAACGTGAAGGTCAACGTCGCGACGCCGTTGGCAACGTCGAGAGAAATTCGCTCGTACTCGGCCATGTCGGTGTGCTCCTTCCGTTCTCTGTCTTGCGGTGGCATATAAAACATATACCTGAGCGGCAGCCGCTCCTACACCTGGCCGACGCCGAGGAACGCGCGCGCCGCCTTGGGGTCGCTACGAAACTCGTCGACCGTCGCGCGGTACACGATCTCACCCTTGGTCATGACGTTGACCGCGTCTGCGAGCTTGAGGGCCACATGGAGGTTCTGCTCGACGAGCAGGGCCGACAGTTTCTGCTCCCGCAGGCCGGCGATCACGCTGGCAATTTGGTCTACCGCCTTGGGCGCCAGGCCCTCCGACGGCTCGTCGAACAGGACGAGACGCGCATTGGCCAGCAAAGCACGACCGATCGCGAGCATCTGCTGCTCGCCTCCAGAGAGCTGGCGGCCACGGTGCCGCCGACGCTCGTGGAGGCGCGGCAGGAGCTCGTAGACCGAATCGAGGTCGTGACCGCCGTTCCGCGATCGGTGCGCGAGCTTCAGGTTTTCCTCGACACTCAGCCGCGAGAAGATCCGCCGGCCCTGCGGCACGAGCGCGAGCCCGCGACGCGCGATCTGATCGGGCGTGCGGCCGGAAAGCTCTTGGCCGTCGAAGCGGATCGATCCCGACGAGGGCCGGACGAGTCCCATGATCGAGTGAACGAGCGTCGTCTTCCCGACGCCGTTGCGTCCGAGCAGCGCCACGACCTCTCCCTCTCGTACTGCGAGGTCGACACCTTGGAGGACGACGCTGCGACGGTACCCGGCGCGCAGGTCGCGAACGTCGAGCAGAGCCTCCGACATCACACAGGTCCGAAGAGCTTCGCGATATGCTCGCCTTCGCCGAGGTATGCGTCCTGCACCTCACGCGAGCCGCGGATCGCCTCCGGCGTCCCGTCGGCGATGAGCTTGCCCGCGTCGAGGACAGAGATCCACGTCGCCAGCTCGAAGACGACATCCATGTCGTGTTCGACCATGAGGATTGTCAGCGAGGCCGGCAGTGAGGCGATCATGGAGAGAAAGGACATGGCCTCGTCACGCGACATGCCGGCTGTCGGCTCGTCCATGAGAACGAGCGTGGGGTTCGTCGCGAGCGACACGGCAACGTCGAGCTGGCGACGCTCGCCATGGGAAAGGGCGCCGGCCAGGATCGCCTCCCTCGGCTCTAGGCCGACGAGCTCGAGCAGCTCCCGCGCACGCTCGTTCACCCGCGTCCTGCCCCGCGACGATGGGAAGAGGCGGTGCGCAAGACCGGATCGCTGCTGCACCGCAAGCTCGACGTTGGCGATCACACTCAGCCCGTCGAAGAGGCTGGTCTGCTGGAACGTCCTTCCCAGACCGAGCTGTGTTCGGCGGTGCTCCTGTAGCGTCGTGATCACCTTGCCGCCGAAGACGATCCGGCCGCGGGTCACGCGTTCGGTGCCCGTGATCACGTGGAACAGGGTCGACTTGCCGGCGCCGTTCGGGCCGATCAGCGCATGCCGCGCTCCCGCATCAACCGACAGCGACACCGCTTCGAGCACGAGCAGGTCGCCGTACCGCTTGCTGACGTCGCTGAGTTCGAGCACGGTCGGACTGACCCGCTCGATGCCGGGGATCACGCCGACCCGCCCGCCGTCGTCTGGATCCGGCGCGAGAGCAGCCCGGTCCTCGCCGGCAAACCACTGAGCCCGCGCGGCAGCAGGTAGACGACTCCGATGAACACGACGCCCAGCACCAGACGCCAGTGCTCGTTGAAGGCCGAGGAGAGCTCGTCGCGAATGATGAAGACGAAGGCCGAGCCAAGAACGGCGCCGACGAGCGTCGCCCGCCCGCCGATGATGACGGCAATTAGCGCCAGTGTGGAGACCTCGAACGAGATGCCACTCGGCGACATGTAATTCGAGTGCTGGACCGTCAGCGATCCGGCAAACCCTGCAACTGCGCCCGCAATGCAGAACACTGCGAGCCTGTACCGGGCGACGCCGTAGCCGAGCGACCGCATGCGCGCCTCATTCTCACGAATACCGACGAGGGTCCTGCCGAACGGCGAGGCGACGATTGCCCGCAGCAGGCCGAATCCGATCAGGAACGCGACGAGCGCGTAGTAGTAGAAAGCGGTACCGCCGTCGAGCGCTCCTCCGCCGTCGCCCGGTCCGAGCGTCGGCTTCGGAGTCGGCAATCCGTTCGCGCCGTGCGTCAGCGAGTCCCACGTGATCGCGAGCGTGAAGAGCAGTTGCGCGAACGCGAGCGTGAGCATCAGAAAGTAGACGCCTCGGGTGCGGACGGCGAGCCAGCCGGTCGCGGCGGCCACGACGCCGCTCGAGAGTACGGCGGCGGCGATTCCGGCGAAGACGTTGTCAGTCAGGTGGATCGCGATGAGCGCCGTCGCGTAGGAGCCGACGCCGAGGTACGCGGCGTGACCGAGCGAGAGCAATCCCGTGTAGCCGACGAGGAGATCGAGGCTGGCCGCGAAGAGGCCGAAGATAAGGATCTCGGTGAGCAGGAAGAGGCGGAAGTCGCCGAGGAGCAGCGGTGCCATGGCGAGCAGCGCGACGAGGGCGAGTTGCACCAGCCGGGCAGCGCGACCGGGAGCGAGCGCTCTCATCGGCTTCCAAAAATCCCCTCAGGGCGGACTGCGAGAACGATCACCATCGCGCCGAAGAGAGCGAACGGAGCGACCTGCGGGACGAGCGCGGTGCCGAGGGACTGCACCTGCCCGATCACGATCGCGCCGACGAGCGCGCCGGGAATCGAGCCGAGCCCCCCAATGACGATGACGATCAGCGCCAGGATGAGCACCTCCGCGTCCACTCCTGGACTCAGGCTGAGGATCGGCGCCCCGATGACGCCACCGAACGACGCTAGGGCAGTACCGAGAGCGAGGACGGCGAGCATCACTCGGCCGACGTTGATGCCAAGAGCGGAGACCATGGCCCGATCCTCCACCGCAGCACGGAGCACCGCCCCGACCTGCGTCCGCTCCACGACCAGATACACCACCACCGCAAGCGCGAAGCCGACGCCCATCACGGCGAGCCGGTACGCGGGGTAGAACTGGCCGAGCACCTCGACGCTGCGCTGGAGGAAGACCGGGGAGGGGATCGTCTGGAAGTCGCTGCCCCAGAAGATGGTGGCCAGATCAGACAGCACGAACGCGAGGCCGAGGGTGAGGAGCGCCTGATCGAGATGGCCGCGATGCCGGATCGGCCGGAGAATGCCGCCGAGAGCCAGTCCGGCGACAGCTCCGAACCCGACGGCAACGGCGAGGCCGGCGAGCCAGCTCTGACCTTCGCCCACGATCACCTGGAAAGCCACGTAGCCCCCGAGCAGGAAGATCGCACCATGGGCGAGGTTGAGGACGTCCATCAGACCGAAGATCAGCGAGAGCCCCACCGCCATCGTGAAGAGCAGCATCCCAACCGCGAGGCCGTTCAGGATGCTGACGAGGTGCTCGTTCAGAAGTCCAGGCAGAGCCGCGCCGACCGCAGCGAAGGTCATCGCGACTGCCTTCGGCGATTACCTGCCGGGATCGCGGAAGCTCCCGAGGAGGGAGAGCAGCTTGTTCTGCCACTTTCCGTCCTCGAACCGCGCTTGACGGAGGTAGAAGTTGCGAATCGGGTTTTGCGTCTTCGGATCGAGCGTAAAGATCCCCGACGGCGTCTGGAAGGTGCCGACATTCTTCAACGCCCTCAGGAAGCGCGCCTGATTGCTCGTGTCGCCTTTGATCGACCGGAGTGCGACATCGAGCAGCTGCGCCGCGTTGTGCCCGGTTGCAGCGAATGTCGACGGCTCACCCTTGCCGTAGAGCCTTTCGTACGTGGCGAGGAATCGCGCGTTACGCTGGTTTTGCAGCTCTGCCGCCCAGACCGCGCTCGAGCCGATCCCCTGCGCAGCGCTGCCCTGCGCATTCAGGACCGGCGCCGGATCGGTGATGAAGGCGCCGTGGAGCGGGATCGTTCGCTTGAGGCCGAACTCCGAGTACTGCCGGACGAATCTGATGGCCTCGGCGCCCGGGAAGAAGGCGAAGACCGCGCTCGGCCGCTCTCCCTGGATCTGGGAGAGGAACGGCTGGTAATCGCTGACGGTTCCGAAAGGCGGGAACACCCGCCCCCCGATCTTGCCCCCGGCCCGCTCGAACGCGGTGATGAAGCCGGCCACGATCTCCTGGCCGGCCGAGTAGTTGGGGGCGGCCGTGAAGACGTTGTTCTTCGCGATGTTCCGGTAGAACCATCGGCCCATCGAGGCGCCGATCATGTAGTTCGTGTACGCGGCGCGGAAGATGTACGGCGAGGACTCTCCGCGCGTCAACTCGTCCGCCGCGGCATTCGAGATGATGAGCGGAACCTTGGCCGAGTGGAAGAAGTCGCGCAGGGCGATCGCGACGTTGGACAAAACGACGCCCGTGACGACGTCGACCTCGCGCTCGCTGACGAGTCTCTCGGCCTTTTGCAGTGCCGTGCGCGGATCGCCTGCGTCGTCCTCGACGAAGAACTGGATCTTCCGGCCGCCGAGGCGACTCGCATTCTGGCGGACGTAGGTCACGAAGCCCTTCTGCAGGTCGAGCCCCACCGATCCGAGCGGGCCGCTCAGCGTCAAGAGCTGGCCGATCCGCAACGCCCGCGCCGGGCGCGTGGCCGCGCCGGCCGCCGAGGTCAAGCGGTCGACTGCTGGAACGCTCATGATGGCGGCCGCCACGCCCGCGCGTTCTAAGACTTCTCGCCGTGTGAGGGTAGTCTCTGCGTCGTCCATCGTCGCCTCCCCGGTTCGCTCGCGATGTACGTATACGGGTGGTATATTCTCGCAGTCGAGGGCCAAGGTCAAGCACGAGCGAGGTGGTTTGCGGGTGTCCGGGATCAGTGCCGAGCCATTCCTGACGCGACGGTGTTGTACGGGGAAGGGCGTACCGGGGAGCAACTGCCCCCCGTCGCCGGCTACCGCTTCGATCTCATGACCGAGCCGCCACCCGAGTATCCGGAGTACAACTACCCGAACTTTCTCGCAGGCCCAGACGAGGCGGAATGGGCCGATTTTCAGCGCCGGATGCGCGTCGGTACGACGGCCCCTGACTTCGAGGCGCTGCGGCTGAAAGACGGCGCGACGGTACGCCTCAGCGATTACACCGGCGAGAGCACGGTCGTGCTCGAGTTCGGCAGCTACACCTGACCGTTTTGCACCCTGGCGTGTCCAGGCATGGAAGCTCTGGCAGACGCGTATCGACCGAAGGGGTTCGAGTTCCTCTTCGTCTTCACGCGCGAGGCGCATCCCGGCGAGAATTTCCCGCGCCATACGAGCATGGAGCAGAAGATCGAGCACGCGCGGGCCTTCCGCGATCGCCTCGGCGTGCAGCGAACGATCCTTGTCGACGACCTCGAGGGAACGGTGCATCATGCCTTCGGGTTGCTGCCCGATATGTGCTACGTCATCGGTCGCCGCAACCGCATCCTCTACCGCGCAGACTGGACGAACGCGGACGCGCTCCAGATGATCCTCGATTACCAGCTGACGCGCTCCGAGCAGCGCCTCTCGAACATGAAGGTGGGGCCCAACTACTGCGAGTTCCTCGGCTTTCGGCCGCGGGTGTGGGACAAGGTCGTCGCCCATATCCACGGGAATGGCCCGCAGGCGGTCGAGGATTGGAAAGCCGGTCTGGAGTACTGGAACCAGCACCCGCCGTCGCACGGGTGAGCGCGTGATGTAGATGTGTTGCCAGAGGCGCTCTCGAGGGTGCGCCCAAGCGTTGGAGGCGTCACTAGACGCCGGCGCATTCGCTCGGCGCGCCGCGGGAGGTGCGCGTTTCGCGGGACGTGCGGCGCAGAGGGTCCGAACGCCGGACGAGCGACATTTTGCTGCCCGTTCGAGCTGCGCTCCAGGCTGCTGGGGCTTGACACGGGCAGGACGGTTTGGTCAAATGGTTTAGTCAATCGACTAAGGAGATCATCATGACTGGGCTGGCTCGTGAGGACTTTCCGGTGGCCATCGAAGGCAATGGTGTCGAGTTCAGGATGCGGGAGCTCGGCGAGATGGC
>JACDBY010000320.1 GCA_013694685.1 Actinomycetota bacterium | reverse complement strand
CCGGCCGACCGGCATCGGCGGCAGATACCCGTCCGGCGAAGAGTGGCTGCGACAGCTCTTCCCAGAGCTCCCCGAGGACGTTCCCCGCGAACTCGCTCGCGTGCGTTCGGACGCTCTCGCGGGCGACGCGACCGAGGATCTCGTAGTCAGAGTCCCAACCCCAGAACCGGTCCGAGAGAACGATCAGGTCCTCGTGCAGCCGGGGGCTCCCGCGGGCGAAGAACGTCTCGAGATCGACGCCGTACGAGCGGTACGGCTCCTCCGTGAGGAGCTCCCGCTCGACGACCGCCGCGAGCTCCCGTGTGGCGGGTCCGTTCTCCGGACGAACGATCCGATCGACCGTGAACGCGCGGAAGAGCGGCAGGCTCGCCTGCCCGCCGCGCACCACGGCGAAGTCGTCGTAGCGCCACAGGTTCGTCGCCGCCCAGGCGCCGAGCAGCACGACGGTCACCCCGACGAACGCGACCGTGCGCAGGACCCGAACCCGCCACGCGCCGGCGAGCAGGAGCGGCAGGAGCGCCGCGACGAGGAACGCCTGATTGGAGGGCCGGGTGAGCGCTAGCCCGGCCGTCGCAGCGCCGAGCAGCGCGAAGCGCACGGTCGAGGGCGCGAGGGCGGCGCGTACACCGAGCGCCGTCCAGACGGCGAACCCGGCCGCGAAGACGATCTCGCTCGCGAGCTCGTGGAAGACGACGCCGTACCCCGGGTAGGCGATGAGCGAGACGGCGACGAGGACGGCGGGGCCAGGGCCGAAGAGAAGGGCTGTCCTCGTGTGGAGCAGGATCGACCCAGCGAAGAGGAGTGCTGCCGCGAGCTCGACGACGAACGGGCTGCCGAGGTCGAGCAACCCCCCGACCACGAGCGGCGCCACCGGCGTCCGCGAGAGCATCTCCCACGGAAAGACGGCGTCGGTCGCCCAGAAGTCGGCGTAGACGGCGACGTACGCCTCGAGATCTCGGCCCGGCGCAGTCGGCCAGCCGAGCGCCTGGATCGTCCAGACCGCGAGCGCCGCCACGACCACGAGCGCGGCGCCCCGGCGGGTTGAGATGACGGTCGTCCCCCACTCCCACGTCCTCCGCGACCACGCTCTCACGGGCTCGCTGCCTCGTCGAGCACCCGCAGTGGCGGCTCCACGCGCCAGAGGCGAAGCCGCTCCACGGTGCCCTCGGCGACCACCACGCCCGTGAGCCGGAGCGCGGGCGGCGCGACCACCCAGCGAGCGTCGACCGGCCCGTCGTCTGAGAGCACGAGACGACCGCCGCCGACCCTGACGTCCACGGCCGCGAGCGTCGGCGCGTAGGCCGCGCCGAGGTCGTACACCGGACCGATCGAGGCATTGAAGAGCTCGGTCAGGCGCAACGCGTCGCGGGTAGCGACCGAGACCCCTCCCGCGAGCGTGGCGACCTCCGCCCCGTCGGGC
The DNA here is from genome assembly GCA_013694685.1 of Actinomycetota bacterium. Lineage (GTDB taxonomy): Bacteria > Actinomycetota > Thermoleophilia > Gaiellales > Gaiellaceae > Gaiella. The sequence goes on along the minus strand of JACDBY010000320.1, from coordinate 5,961 downwards.
ACCGTCTCGTCCACCCAGCCGACCTCGGCCGCGTCGAGCGGCGCGAAGGTCACGTTGCGCGCCGCGTCGATCCGGTAGTCCCACCCGAAGGCGGCGTTCAGCACGAAGACGGCGACGACAGGCGCGAGCGCGAGCCAGCCGGGAAGCCGCCGGGCAGCGAGGACGGCGGCATAGCCGACGACAAACGCGCCGGCGACGAGGAGCATCCAGCGCGACGGCTCGGCGCGATCGAGGAGCGACGCGGCCTCGGACGGGAGGCCACTCGCGAGCGCGTCGAACCGGCGACCGCCGTCGTCGTTCAGGAGATACGTGGGCAGCGTCGAGAGCAGCAGGAGGACGAGGAAGGCGCCGAGTCCGAGCCCGACGACAGCGCCTCCGTCGCGGCGATCCGCCCAGACGGCGGTCGCGACGAGCCAGAGCGGGACGACGTAGAAGAGGTACCGGTCGTGCAGGAACCCGACCCCGAACTCCGTGCTCGAAAACGCGCCGACGACGAGGAGCAGCACGGTGTTCGCCGCGACGAAGAGTGTGGCGAACGCGGCAGCGGGGCGATCGCCGCGACGCGCGTCACGACCGAGGCGAAGCAGGGCGGCGGGCGCGACGACGAGCGGCAGGAGCGCGAGGTAGAGCCCGAGACCCGCGAGCGCCCGCCAGGTCCACCGGCCGACCTCCACGAGATCGTACGAGCGCCACAGGTCGCCGTAGCCCGCGAGCGGGTTCCCGAGGGCCGCCCGAACGCCGACCACGAGGGCGAGGCCGCCGAGCACGAGGAGCAGCGGCAGCAGCGTCCGGCCGTCGCTCCGCCGAACGAGGCGGAGCCCTCGTGTGAGCAGCGCACGGAGCGCGAGCGCGGCGACGAGGATGACCGCGAGCGCCGCGAGCTGCAGGCGGAACGCCGTCGCGAGGCCGAGCGCGCCGAGGGCCGCGAGCTGGCTCGTGGTGGTTGGCCGCTCGAGGCAGCGCGCGAAGGCGAGGAAGGCGAGGACGCAGGCCGCGTAGGCGGCTCCCTCGGTCATGACGAAGCCGGTGTAGAGCGCCGACGGGAGCGCAACCGCGAGCGCCGCGCAGCCCAGGCTCCAGCCGGGAGCGAGCAGTCTCCGGGCGAGCGCGTAGGCGGGAAGCGCCGCGAGGGCGAACGCGACGGCGTTGAGGAGGCGCAGCCACTGATAGGCAGTGAGATCGTCGGGCGCGAGCAGATGGAGGGGCGCGACAAGTGCCGGGAATCCGGGCGCGAAGCCGTAGCCGCCGTCCCGCACCCGCAGGCCGTCTCCGGCCGCGAGCGAGCGGGCCGCGTCCCAGTGGATCAGCTCGTCTCCGAACACGGTCGGCACGTCGAGCTGCTGGCCGAGGACGCCCCAGATGGTTGCGGCGGCCAGGACGATGCCACCGAGCAGTAGCCGCGCCGCGGCGCGCGAGCTCACGCCCTACCCTCGTTGCGGGCGCACGGCCTCCACGAGGTCGCCGCCTTCCCGGAGCTCGTCCGTCTTCCGGCAGAGCAGCAGCACCTCGCTCGACTCCGGTCGGTAGTCGGTGAACACCGTCACGTCGCGCCACCCCGTCCAGGCGAGCTCGATCCGGAGCGCGTCGAAGGTCGGCACCATCTTCGCCTTGCCGGTACCGGGCTGCCAGCGCACGCGGAGCGCCGAATCGGGCCGTGGATCGATGGTCGTCTCGAGCAGCATCTCGCCACCCGGCCGCGTAAGCCGGTTCAGCATGCCGAGAAGCTCGAGATGAAACGCGCTGTGGTACAGGACCCCGAGGAAGAAGACGAGGTCGAACGGCGCGTGCTCGCCGAGACGATGGGCGTGCCGGAGGTCGCCGTAGACCCATGCGTGCGGCGCTCGGAGCTCGCCCACCCACGGCTCGTGGAAGTGCCGATCCTCCTCGAAGTCCGAGAAGGCCAGGAACGTGGGCGCGAGGTGCTCGTCGATCCAGCGCGTGTGGATCCCGTACTTCGGTCCGACCTCGAGCATGCGGAACCCATTCCATTCGTGACCCGCAGCCACCGCGACGAGGCCCTCGACCGTGAGGGTCAGGTCGACGTCGTCGGCCGAGACCGTCGAGTCCCGCTTGTCGGGGATCCGCCGCTCGTCTCGGATCAGGGTCGTCTTGGCGTCGAGCTGCTCGCGGTAGTCGAGGAGCGGGACGTAGCTCGCGAGCTTCAGCCTCTCCGTGCTCCACTCGACGGCACGCTTGCCCGTCCGCCAGCCGAGTGCGCGGGCGCGGGCCGGGATCCTCATCGGTCGACCTCGCGGCGCGTCACGACGGCCGAACGCTACTGGACGGCGTGGAGGGCGTTCTCGTCGGGCGCCTCGGGAACGGTGTCAGACACGGTTGGGTGGCACCGGTTGAGAAGCTCGTCTCGTGCCTGGCGGATAATGCACTCGTGCAACCGCCCGAGATCTCGGTCGTGATCCCGTGCCTGAACGAGGAGGGAGCGGTCGGGGCCGTGGTCGACCAGGCCTGGGAAGGGATCCGCCGGTCGGGCCGGTCGGGAGAGGTGATCGTCGTCGACAACGCCTCGACCGACCGCTCCGCGGAGGTGGCCGCCGAGCACGGCGCGACGGTCGTCCGCGAGGAGCGGCCGGGATACGGAAGCGCCTACCTCGCGGGCCTCGCGCACGCGGAGGGGGCGTACATCGTGATGGGCGACGCCGACGAGACGTACCCCCTGCGCGAGCTCGCACCGTTCGTGGATCGTCTCGAGGCGAGTGACGATCTCGTGATGGGCTCCCGCTTCGAGGGGACGATCCACGGCGAGGCGATGCCTTGGCTCAACAGGCACGTCGGGAATCCCATTCTGACCGGCCTGCTCAACGTGCTCTTCGGCGTCAAGATCTCCGATGCCCACTGCGGGATGCGGGCAGTGCGCCGGGATGCCCTCGCGACGCTGGATCTGCACTCGACGGGGATGGAGTTCGCGTCGGAGATGGTCTTCAAGGCCTACCGCCGCGACCTCCGCGTCAGCGAGATCCCGATCGACTACTACCCGCGTGTCGGAGAGTCGAAGCTGAACCGTTTCGGCGATGCCTGGCGCCACGTGAAGTTCATGCTCCTGTACAGCCCGAGCTGGCTCTACTTCGTTCCCGGTCTCGTGCTGCTCCTGCTCGGCGCGCTGGGCGCGGTCGCTCTCGCGACAGGCCCGGTCACCATCCTCGGGCGGACGTGGCAGATCCACACGCTTTTCGCGTGCATCGCCGCCGTGCTGCTCGGGACGCAGATCGTGCAGCTGGGCGTGTTCGCGCGCGCGTTCGCCGCCGCGCACCTGGGTGAGACGGACGCCCTGGTCGAGCGGGCGCGCGGGTGGATGACCGTCGAGCACGGCCTGGCGCTCGGCGGCAGCCTGCTGCTGACGGGCCTTACGATCGTCACCGTGATCTTCGTCGGCTGGGCTCTCGACGGCTTCGGCGCCCTCTCACACGAGTACACGACGGCCATCGGTTTCACGCTCGTCGCCGTTGGGACGCAGGTCGTGCTCGGCTCGTTCTTCCTCGGTCTGCTCACGATGCGCACGGCGGATCCCTCCCACTCCGTCGTCGTCCGCGCGGGCGCGGCACCGACCGAGCGCGAGCGACCGACCGTCGGCGCCTGACGGCGGCCGTCGTGCGCGTCTGCCTCGTCTACGACCATCTCTACCCCGCGACGATCGGCGGTGGCGAGCGGTGGATGCACGATCTCGCGCTCGCGCTCGCCCGCTCCGGGCACGAGGTTACGTACCTGACGATGCGCCACTGGGACGAAGGCCCGCCGGTGCTTCCGGGAGTCGAGATCGTCGGGCTCGTGAAGGCCGGCGCCGTGTATGCCGAGGAACGCCGAACGCTCGGCCCGCCCGCGCGCTTCGGTTTCGCCGTCGGCCGCTACCTGGCCCGCCACGGCCGGCGGTTCGACGTCGTCCATACCGCCGCCTTCCCGTTCTTCCCGCTGCTCGCCGCGGCGGTCGTCCGACGCCGAGCAGGGTTCCGGCTGGTCGCCGATTGGTACGAGGTGTGGACGCGCCGATACTGGCAACGGTATGCGGGTCGGCTCGTCGGAACCGTCGGATGGCTCGTCCAACGCGGCTGCATCCGCACGCGACACCGCGCCTTCTGCATCTCGCGCCTGACCGAGCGACGGCTGCGCGAGGAGGGGTTCCGGGGCGAGAGCTCGGTGCTTCCCGGTCTCTACGCGGGGCCGGTCGAGCCCTCGGCGACAGAGAGCGTCGAGCCGCTCGTCGTCTACGCCGGGCGCATCGTGGGCGAGAAGCGACTCGGGCTTCTCGTCCGCGCGGTGGCCGAAGCCAGGCGTCACGTGCCCGAGCTCCGACTCGAGATCATCGGCGACGGCCCGGATCGAGAGCGTGCCGAGCGCGAGACCGCCTCGCTTGGGCTGGGCGAGCACGTTTGCTTTCGCGGCCGCCGCCCACAGGAGGAGGTCGAGGCCGCGTTCGGCCGCGCCTCGTGCGTCGCAACCGCGTCCGAGCGCGAGGGGTACGGGCTGATCGTGGTGGAGGCGTCGGCGCGCGGTACGCCGAGCGTCGTCGTCGCGGGCGAGGAGAACGCCGCCGCCGAGCTCATCGTCCCCGGCGTGAACGGGCTCGTCGCCGAGCCGTCGGCCGACTCGCTCGGCTCGGCCATTGTCGAGGTGATTCGGCTCGGCGCACCGCTCCGGGACTCGACGCTCGCGTGGTTCGCCGAGCACGCCGACGAGCTCACGCTGGAGCGCTCGCTCGAGGTCGTGACAGCGAGCTACGCGGTCGTCAACCGGTAGACGACGCTTCCCCCGATGACGGAAACCCGCTCGAGGAACTCCTCGACGCGTGCGACTGCATCCGGCACACGCTGCACCGCTCCGGGCACGACGAAAGCAGTCGAGTGTCCGGCGATCGTCAGGCCCGCTCCCGCGGCCGCTCGCTCGAACGCCTGCCGTCTGAAGTGATCCTCGTCCAGACCGGCGCGGCGCATCCGCTCCTGGTGGAGCCAGATGTACGGATTACGGCTGTTCGGCTCGATTGCAAGCCAGATGCCGGCCGGCGCCAGCACCGCCGCGACGGCCGAGACGAACGGGTCGAGCTCGTGCACGTGGTGCAGCACGTCGATACCGAAGACGAGCCCCGCGGCAACGGCCGGGGGCTCGGCGACGAGGTCGCGACGCCCGTAGGTCACGTTCGGGGCCGCGTGCGTCGTCGTCGCGTGGTCGATCATCGCCGGGTCCAGGTCGACGCCGAGGAACCGGACGTCCGGCCGGGCGCTCGCCACAGCGGCGAGAACGTCGCCGCTGCCGCAGCCCAGCTCGAGGACGGTCGCACCCGCGGCAAGACACGCCACCTCCCGTGCGACGAGCTCGATCCGCCGCCGGTGGAGGTGTCCCTGCCGGCGGCGCTCGTACTCGGCCGGCGAGAGCTCGAAATGCGACTTCACGCGGTGGTGGGATGAGCGCGCAGGACGTCCTCGTCCACGTCGCAGCCCCAGCCCGGGCCCAAGGGCACGACGAGCTCGCCGTTCGCGATCTCGGGCACGGTCGTCGTCAGCTCCTCGCGCCAGGGGACGTCGTCGACGTCGATTTCGAGTAGTCGCACGTTCGGGATCGCCGCGCACCACTGGGCGGCGATGAACGTCGCGAGGTGGCTGTAGTAGTTGTGCGGCGCGCAGGCGACCTCGTGCGTCTCGGCGAGCGCCGCGATCTTCAGCGATTGGGCAAAGCCGTTCCAGATGACGTCGACCGAGGCGACGTCGAGCGCACCCGCCTCGAGGTACGGGCGGAAGCCGCGGAGGGTGTAGAGGTTCTCGCCGGAACAGAGCGGCACCGGAGAGCGGCGGCGGGCATGCGCAAGAGCTCCCGCGTCGTAGGAGTCCACCTCGAGCCACGCGAGGTCGAACGGCTCGAGCGCGCGCGCGACCCGGACGAAGCCCTCCGTCGTGAGGTTGAAGTTCAGGTCGACGATGGGTTGCGCGGCGCCACCCGTGCCCTCGCGGAACGCCTCGA
>JACDBY010000297.1 GCA_013694685.1 Actinomycetota bacterium | reverse complement strand
GTTCAACGCAGTGGCCGAGCCCCGGCGCCGGCAGATACTCGACGTCCTCGCCGGGGGCGAGCGCCCCGTGAACGACCTCGTCGTCCAGCTCGGGCTCGCCCAGCCGCAGGTCTCGAAGCACCTGCGGGTGCTTCGAGAAGTAGGAGCGGTCGACGTGCGTGGCGACGGGCGACAGCGGCTGTACCGGCTCAACGGCCATGCGCTCAAGCCCATCTACGACTGGGTCTCCGAGTACGAGCGCACATGGTCGGAACGGTTCGATCAGCTGGACATCGTGCTGGACGAACTCAAGGACAAGGAGGCAGGAGATGGCGATGACGAGTAGTGGGACGGCGACGGTCACGCTCCCGACCGACGAGCAGATCCTCATCACGCGGGAGTTCGACGCACCTAAGCACCTCGTCTACAAGGCGTGGACGACGCCGGAGTTGGTGCGCAGGTGGTGGACAGCGAAGCGGGGCGAGATGACCGTGTGCGAGATCGATCTACGAGTCGGGGGCACGTGGCGCTACGTGATGGTGGCCGAGGGCGGCTTCGAGGTCGGCTTCCACGGCGAGTACCGGGAGATCGTCCCGAACGAGCGGCTCGTCTCGACCGAAGCCTACGAGGGCATTCCCGACGCCGACGCACATGCGGCGCTGAACACGCTCACGCTCACGGAGGTGGACGGGCGCACCATGCTCTCCGTCCTCGTCGAGCACCCGACGAAGGAAGGACGCGACGCCCACGTCGAATCGGGAATGGAAGCCGGCATGCAGGACGCGATGGATCTGCTCGAAGAGGTGGCGAGCTCCCTTCGCTGACTCGACCGACGCGGGACGCGCAGAGCGCTGACATCAGGGCCGGCCGCGCGCGGCCGGCCCTGACTCTGCAGGTGCGGCGTGAGGGTGGGGCCGAACGATCCAGCCGGTCGGAGCTTCCCTCGACGTTGTCGAGCCTTGTCCGGGTCGGCTGCACGAGATCGGCCGCCTCGCTTCCCATACCGCGCTCCACGGTCAGAGCGACTTGTAGAAGACGGTGGTCGCGCACAGGCCACCGTGGGGCTGAACGGAGAAGTCCGGGATCTCGCCGACTCGAACCCAGCCCGACCGCTCGTACAGGCGCTCGGCATCGCTGCCCGTGTTCGTGTCGAGCACGAGGAGGGTCTTGCCGTACTGCCGTGCCGTCTGCTCGGCCGCGTTGAGAAGCGCCGCGCCCAGCCCTCGACGGCGGCCGCGTCGGTGGACGAGCATCTTCGACAGATCGGCCCGATGCGGCTGGTTCTCGGGCTGTGCGAGCACGAGTTGCACGGTGCCGACGATCCCGACCTCGTCTTCGGCGACGAGCAGCGCTCGCTCGCCGGCAGCGACGTCGGCGGCAACGCCGCGCCAGAACGCCTTCGCCGTCTCCGGCGCCAGCGGGTGGAGGAAGCTGACGCCGGCGCCGCCGTCGATGCAGTCGACCAGCAGGTCTGCGAGGGCCTCGACCTGGCGGGGGTCGAGCATCTCCAACAGTCGGATGCGCGTGTCTTGCATCTTCAGCGCCTCCCGGTCTGCTCGCTGACGACCACGACCGCGTACCGCGCGGGCCGCTCGGTGGGATTGTGGAACACCGTGGGGCAGATCGAGTCTCAGAGCGAGGCAGTCACCGCTCTCGAGTCGATGGGTGTCGTCCCCGACGGTGAGCTCGAGCGCGCCTCGCAGAAGCCACACCTGCTGGTGAACGACCCGGTCCTGCTCGAGGGACTCGAAACGCGACTCGCGCCCCGGCCGGCAAGGCGACCTCGACCGGCGACGAGACGCCGCTCGGTGACACGCTCCTTCGGACGTAACCGGAACTCGGATCGCGCCAGACGGACTGATCGCGACGCCGTGCGACGGGCTTCTCGTCGTGTCGTCGATCGGCGCCGAACAGCGCGGCGAGCGGAACGCCCACGCCTGCGGCGATCTTGTCGAGTACGGTCGCCGTCGGACTGCTCTCGGCGCGCTCGATGAGCGACAGTGCCGACCGGCTCACGCCACTCGCTGCCGCGAGCGCGTCGAGCGAAAGGCCGTGTCGGCGTCGGAGAAGCCGGACGTTCCGGGCGATGCGCTCGTTGACCCGCTCGTGCGAGGTCATGTCCATTCTTCTGGAGGATACGTCTATCAACGGGAGAGATCATTCTTGGGCCGATCAACACGTTGTGCCGGTGACTCGAGCGGCCGAGCCGACGCTCACCGGATCGCGACCCAATGGCGGCCGCTCCTGCACCTCGTCTGCCTCGACAGCTGATAGGACCCCCGGGTCACCGAGAGGGGAGAGAGAACCCATGAGACGATTCGTGCTTGCGGCGGCCCTGGTGGCCGCTATCGCGGCCGCCACTGCCGTCGCGGCGCCACTCGGCGCCGATGTCCGCTTTGCGACCTTCAACGCGTCGCTCAACCGGCCGACTGCAGGACTACTCACCACGCACCTCCAGAATCCGGCCGTGGACGACCAGTACCGGCGGCAGATCAAGAATGTCGCCGAGGTCGTCCAGCGCGTCAGGCCGGACGTGCTGCTCGTCAACGAGTTCGACCCGCTCGGGAACGCAGACGCGCCGGTCGGGCCGGAGGAGCTGCTGCGCGACAACTTCTTCGAGGTCTCGCAAAACGGCGCCGCGCCAATCGAGTACGCGTACGCCTTCGTTGCGCCGTCCAACACCGGCGTCGCGACCGGGAAGGACCTCAACAACAACGGCGTCGCCGTGACGACGCCCGGCGCACCGGGATATGGCGACGACGCATTCGGCTTCGGCGCGTTCCCCGGCCAGTTCGGGATGGTCGTCTTCTCCCGCTACCCGATCGTCTACGACGAGGTGCGCACCTTCCAGACGTTCAAGTGGAAAGACATGCCCGGCAACCTCATCCCGACGCCGTTCTACGCACCGGACGAGGTGGAGATCCTGCGGCTCTCGTCGAAGAGCCACTGGGACGTCCCGATCCGCATCGGCAAGAAGACGGTGCACTTTCTCGTCTCGCACCCGACCCCGCCGGTCTTCGACGGCCCGGAGGATCGGAACGGACGCCGCAACCACGACGAGATCCGCTTCTGGGCCGACTACATCAGTCCCGGGCGGGCCGGCTACATCTACGACGACGAGGGCGTCGACGGCGGTCTGAAGCCCGGGTCGCTCTTCGTGATCGCCGGGGACCAGAACTCCGATCCGCTAGACGGCGACAGCATCCCCGGGGCGATCCAGCAGCTGCTCGAGCACCCGCTCGTGAACACCAAGCTCACACCCTCGAGCGCGGGAGCCGTCGAGGCCTCGGTGCTCCAGGGCGGCGCCAACCTGACGCACCGGAGCGACCCGCGGTTCGACACGGCCGATTTCTCCGACACGGCGCCAGGCAACCTGAGGGCCGACTACGTGCTGCCGCGCAAGTCCTTGCGGCTCGTTGACGCTGGTGTGTTCTGGCCTCTCCGGAGCGATCCGCTCTCGCGGCTCACCGGCGTCTTCAGCTTCGCCGACTGGGGGCTCGTGGGTGGCTTCCCGACGTCCGATCATCGCAGCGTCTGGATCGACGTCGCCGTGCCCTCGGGCACCTGACGTCGCGATACGACGGGGCGGCTCTCCGGGGCCGTCCCGTCCGCGTCACGGGAGCCACGCCATCGCCGACGACGAGAGCGTCGGTCAGCTGGCCGAAGGCGTCGTGCTCGCAGCGAGAGAACGCGCGGACGAATTGCGCTGCAGCTCGGTTGCCAGGCGCTCCCCGTCCGAGAGCATCCAGACGTGCCCGCCCGTGATCGCGAGCTCGCGGTAGCTCGCGCCGAGGAGGAATGCGGCCCGTCGGCAATGAGCCGGCGTGACGAGCGTGTCGCTCGCGCACCCGATCAGGTCGGCAAGCACTCCAGCGGCCCTGACACCGCGCATCTGCATGGAGAGGTCGAGTGCCCGAATCTCGCGGACGAGCCGGAGCATCGAGCGGGGCGCGCGGGCGGCTGCGAACGCATCGACGTCGTCCGGTGGAACGAGTAGCCCAGTCCCTCCGTCTCGAACGAGCTCGAGTGCGTCCCCCCGCAGCAGCGGCGACGACCGGCAGCCCTGAGGCGGTTGCTCGAGCAGAACCTGTCCGAACGTGTCCGTCGTACTCGGAAAGCAGAAGAGGTCGGCGCTCGCGTAGATGCGCGCCAGCTCGTCTCCCCGCACCTCTCCGAGAAAGAGGACGTCGTCCGGCGAGCCCGCCTCGAGATCCGTTCGAGCGGGGCCGTCTCCGACGAACACCAGCCGCAGCTCCGGCAGCTCGTCGCGCGCGCGGGCGAACGCGTGGAGCAGGAGCTCCGGTCGCTTCTCCGGTGAGAGCCGTCCCACGCTGAGGAGCACCAGGCTGTCGCCTCCGAGGAGCTGGGCGCGTAGCCGGTCGCTGCGCCGCGAGGGCGAGAAGCGATCCCCATCGACACCTCGCCCCCAGATCCGCACTCGTCCGCCGAGGCCGCGCGCCTCGAGCTCGGTCGCGACCGCGCGCGTCGGTGCGAGGATCAGCGTGCACTGTCGGTAGAACCAGTCGACGTACCAGTCGAACGCCTCTGCCACGAGCAGGTCGCGAGCGAGCTGGAGCGCGTACGGGCCGAGTTGCGTGTGGAACGATCCGACGACCGGGATGTCGAGGAGTCGCGCCCCGAGCAGCCCACAGACGCCCGCGGGGCCGGGGGTCGCGACGTGGACGAGTTCCGGGCGCTCGGCCTCGAGCAGCGCGAGGACGCCGGTCGGCGACGGGAAGCCGAGCTCGATGCTTTCGTAGCCGGGGAGCGGGAGCGTCCACTCCGGCTCGAGGCTCAGCACACCCGGCCGGATGCGGCCAGAGGATGCGACGACGGACAGCGGCAGCACACCTGCGGCGGCAGCCGCGAGCCGCCGCATCGTGCCGGC
>JACDBY010000257.1 GCA_013694685.1 Actinomycetota bacterium | reverse complement strand
GTAGCACGCTCATCCCGACATCGCTCGCTCAGTTGAAGCGACGCTGCGTTTCCTCCAGACCCTCCGAGACGAGGGCCTCGACGGCGTCGGCGGCGCGGGCGACGAGCGCCTCGCCGTCGTCCTCCGGAGCGAACGGGGAGAGAACGTAGTCCGCAACCGGTCGCAAATCGCCGCGTTCCGGGCGACCGACCCCGACGCGCAGCCGGAGGAACTCCTGCGAACCGAGTCGGCTCGCGATCGAGCGGAGACCGTTGTGACCCGCGAGGCCGCCGCCGAGCCGCGCCTGGAGACGAGCCGTGTCAAGGTCGACGTCGTCGTGGACGATCAGCACCTCGCCGGGCGTCAGCTTGTAGAAGGCGGCCGCGGCCTGGATCGAGGCGCCCGACTCGTTCATGTAGGTCTCAGGCTTCAGCAGCACGAGCCGCGCGTCGCCGAGCCGAACGTCCCCAACGCGGCCGCGGAACTTGCCCTTGAACGAGCCACCATGCCGACGGGCGAGCTCGTCGACGACCATCCAGCCGACGTTGTGGCGATCGTGGGCATGCTCGGGTCCGGGGTTACCCAGACCGGCGACGAGAAGGTGCATCGGCTCGGCGTCCTCTCCCCGAGGGAAGAGGCGGCGGATCATTCCGCGTCGGACTCCGCGTCCTCGCTCGACGCCTCGTCGGCATCGGCGTCCGTCGCGCCCTCACCGTCCTCACCCTCGCCGGTTGCCTCGGCCTCCGCTTCGGCCTCCGCGTCGGCCTCCTCGAGCTCGATCGCGGCACGCGAGATGGCGCAGGTCGCCAACACCGTCTCGGGATCGTCGAGGTACGCGACGCCCTCGATCGCGGGCAGCTCCTCGAGGCGAATGGTGCCACCCACCTCGAGCGAGGAGACATCGGCGTCGATGTGCTCCGGAATCTCTGTCGGGAGCGCCTCGACCCGGAGCTCGCGGGTGACCTGCTGCACGACACCGCCTTCCTTGGCTCCCGGCGCCTCGCCGACGAGCTGCACCGCGACCGTCGCCTGGATCGGCTGGTCGAGCCGCACCTCATGGAAGTCCACGTGCGTGAGCGTGCCGCGGATCGGATGCTGCTGGTACTGCTTGAGAACCGCGTGATGCGGGGACTTCTGCCCCTCGATCACGACATCGACGATCGCGTGGAGCCCCGACGGTCCCGTTAGTGCCGTGCGCAGGGCGCGCTCCTTGACGAGGATCGCGCGCGTGTGGCCCTTGCCGTAGAGGACGCCGGGCACGAACCCCTCCCTGCGGAGGCGACGGACGCGGCGCGACCCGATCTGGTCGGACTCCCGCGCGGAGACCTCGAGAATGACGCGCTCGCTCGACATCGGCGGGCCATGGTAGCGGAGCGCGGCGCGGCGGCCCGACGACACTCGACCGATAGCGTCAGGCGTCGAGCAGACGACCGAGCGCGTCGAACGCCTCGAGCGGGATGCTCGCCGAGCGGCTCGCGTCAAGCTCGTCCGCGAACAGCGTGAAGACGACGACGTCCGTTGCAGACCCGCCCGTCGCGCTCGGGAGGCGACGACGCAGCGTGGCCTCCTCCCCGAAGCCGAGCCAGCGTGGGACGCGCAGGCTCGCCTCGTTCGCCGGGTCGACCCGAATCTCGACCCGATCGACGCCACAGACGCGGAACGCGACGCGCGTGAGCGCGGCCGAGGATTCACGCGCGTAGCCGCATCCCACCTGCGAGGCCCGGATCCAGTACCCGATCTCGAGGGCGTCGTGCCCGATGCGCGTATGGAGACCCGTGCCGCCGATCACCTCTCGCTCGTCGGGAGCGAAGATCCCGTAGACGAAGTCCTGACCGAGGTCGAAGCGACCTCGAAAGAACCGGAGCAGCTCCGCCTTCTCCTCGACCGGCTTGGGCTCGTCGGCCGCCCACACCATCCAGGGGCGCAGGTGGTCGAGGCTCGTATCGAGCGCGTCCTTCAGGAGCGGTGCATCACGGGGGTCCCAGCAGCGGATGACGAGACGTTCCGTGCGGATGAGGTACGGCGGCGGACTCGCGAGACTCGGCACTTCGCCGCCGGCCACCCGAGCTAGAAGAGCTGGTTCTCGCCGCCGAAGATCGCGGACACCGAGTCGTCGCTGAACACGTTCATGATCGTCTCCGCGAGGAGCGACGACACGGTGAGCACCGTCAGGTTCTCCGGGCGCGCACGGGGGTCGAGGGGCACGGTGTCTGAGACCACGATCCCGGCGATCTCCTCGGCATCGGCGAGCTTCGCGAGCCCCTCGGGGCTCAGGAGCGCGTGTGTCACGTAGATCCAGACTGCCCGCGCCCCGTGCTCGCGCAACGCTCTGGCGCCAGCGACGAGCGTCCCGCCGGTGGTCGTCACGTCGTCCCCGACGATGCAAACCTTGTCACGGACGCGACCTGTGACCTCGGTGACGGAGACCTTCTCGCCACCCAGTCGCGTCTTGTGCATGACGGCGAAGTCGGCGTCGAGCATCTCGGCGAACCGAACGGCAACCTTGGCGCGCCCTGCGTCTGGCGCGACTGAGACGACGCCCTCCCCGCTGAACCCGAGGTCGCGGAAGTGACGGGCGAAGAGCTGCTGCGCCGTCATGTGGTCGACCGGGATCGTGAAGAACCCCTGGATCTGACCCGCGTGCAGATCCATCGTCAACAGGCGGTCGACACCGGCGAGCTGGAGCATGTCCGCCACGAGGCGCCCGGAGATCGGCTCCCGCGGCTTCGCCTTCCGGTCCTGCCGCGAGTAGGGGAACCACGGGATCACGGCAGTGATCCGCTTCGCGGAGGCAAGCTTCGCCGCCTGGATCATCAGGAGGAGCTCCATCAGGTGCTGATCCACCGGTGGGCTTCCCGTCTGCACGAGGAAGACGTCCGCGCCTCTGATCGACTCGCCGTAGCGGCAATACGTCTCGCCGTTCGGGAACGTCTTGAGCTCGATCTCACCGAGCTCGACCCCGAGCTGCTCGGCGATCCGCTCGGCGAGCTCCGGGTGTGACCGGCCGGCGAACACCATCAACCGCTTCTTCGGCGTCAGCGGGATCGCGTGACCGGTCTTCAACTGCGGCTTCTCGGGGGCAACCTCGAGACCGGGCAGCTTCTGCTCAATCGTTCCGCTTTCCACCACGCCCCTCTTTGATCGTCTGCCTTGGAGCGAACCCGACGAGGGCGTTCGGCGGGACGTCGTCGGTGACGACCGAGCCCGGCGCCGTCCACGCATCGTCCCCGACCGTGACCGGGGCCACGAACATCGTGTCGACCGCGACCTTGACGTCACGCCCGATTCGCGTGCGCGACTTCCCGCGCTCATGGTGGTGCGAGAGGTTGGCGGTGATCGAGCCGGCTCCCACATTCGCTCCTTCACCGATGTCGGCGTCACCCATGTACGACAGGTGCGGCACCTTGGCGCCTTCTCCGACGACGGTGTTCTTGAGCTCCACGAACGTTCCTGCCTTCGCCGACCGCTCGAGCACGGTGCCGGGGCGAAGGTAACAGAAGGGCCCCACGAGCGCGTCCCGACCGATCGCGGCGTCGAGAGCGACGACATGCGGCCCTATCTCAGCGCCTGTGGCCACCGCCGTTGACCCTCGCAGAACCGTGAACGGGTGCACGACCGAGTCGGCCTCGAGCACGACGGTCGGCTCGATCCAGGTCGACTGCGGGTCGACGATCGTCACGCCGGCCAGCATGTGCGCGCGGTTGATCCGATCGCGGAGCGCCGCCGACGCGAGGGCGAGCTCGACGCGCGTGTTCACGCCCTCGGTCTCGTCCGGGTCGGCTGCGACATGGACGGCGACGCGGGCACCGCCGGCGGCGATGTCACGGACGGCATCCGTGAGGTAGAGCTCGCCCTGCGCGTTCGCGGGCGTGAGCGCGTCGAGCGCCGGCCAGAGTGCGTCTGCACGGAAGACGTAGATCGAGGAGTTGGCCTCACCCACCTCGAGGTGCTCGGCCGTCGCGTCCGCCGCCTCGACGATCGTCACGAGGTCGCCGTCGTCGCCCCGCACGACCCGGCCGTAGCTCAGCATGTCGTCCGGGCGAAACGACAGGACGGTCGCCGCCGCGTCCACCCCGCGGTGCGCAGCGAGCAGGCCCTCGAGCAAGTCGGTCGAGAGGAGGGGCGTATCACCCGAGAGGACGAGCACCTCCTGCGCCTCTCCGACCGCGGCGCGGGCCGACCTCACGGCGTCACCCGTCCCGAGCGGACGTTCTTGCACGGCGACGTCGAGCCCTGCGAACGCCTCCGCGGTCTCGGGCGACGCGACGACGAGGAGAGGCTCGGCGCCGAGCGGTCGTGCGGCCTCGATCACCCAGTCGACCATCCTGCGGCCGAGGATCGGATGCAGGTGCTTGACGAGCGAGGAACGCATTCGCGTTCCGAGCCCTCCGGCCATCACGACTGCGGCAAGTCTCGTCGGCATCAGGTGGAGTCGTACGGTGGCTGGGGCGCCAGGATTCGAACCTGGGATCACGGGACCAAAACCCGTTGCCTTACCGCTTGGCCACGCCCCAGAGCAAGGGACGGGAGTCTACCCCTCGCCTCGGCTACGAGACCGAGCGGCGGGAAGGTCTCACGGTGAGCGCCTGTCCAGCACGAGCGCGACGAGCGCCAGCGCCGCGACCGCGACGACGACGACCGCGGCCACGACGACCAGCGCACCGGCCAGCACCGGGACGAGCACGACGACGAGCTGCGACACCGCGGCCGTCCAGGTGACGGCGCGAACGTCGACACTCTCGTGTTCCCTGCCCCAGCCCGCGTAGGCTGCGACCGCGCCGAGCGCGAACAGGACCACGAGCCACCAAGGGATCGCTCCTGCCAGGACGAGGATGCCCTCGACCGCGGCGATCCCGAACGCGACCCGGTAGCGCTGCTGGCGGAGGCGGCGAGCGACACCACTCTCACGGTGCTCGATCACGAGATGGCCGGGCACGCATCGAAGGTAGCACCAGCTCGGGAGCTCGCGATCCCACTGTCCATCGGGAGAACTACGCGTCCGGAGAGCCTCCGGGATGGACGATCCAGGTGGTCGCCGGCTGCGTGAGGCGCTCGGACACCTCGCGGGCGTGGCCGACATCGTCGAAGACGCCGTAGACGACCGGTCCGGCGCCCGAGACATCCGCTCGGAGCGCGCCGAGTCGTTCGAGCTCCGAACTCAGAGGCGACGACGCGAGGTCGTTGTGTGGCAGTCCGGCGAGGTCGGCGGCGGTGGCGATGCGAGCCAACGCGCGTTCCAGGGTCTGCACTCGATCAGAGAATTCCCGAGCACCGTCCCCGGCATCGAACGACTCGTAGACGTCGGCGGTCGATCGCTTCCGCACGCCATCGGGAAGCACGAGCAAAACGGCGTAGTCCGGCAACTCGAGGGGCTCGAGCGTCGTTCCATCGCCTGTCGCGAGCTGTGCTCCCTCGCGCAGGAAGAACGGAACGTCCGCCCCGAGCGAGGCCGCGATCGCATGGAGCTCGTCGGGCGCGAGGGGCGCGTCGAGGAACTCGTTCGAGAGCCGGAGGGCGGTCGCCGCGTCGCTCGACCCGCCCCCGAGCCCCGCAGCCACAGGGATCCGTTTCTCGATGCGGGCTTCGAATCGCACGCGCCCGTCCGCGGCTGCGGTGATCGCCTCGAGCGCCGCCGCGACGAGCGTGTCGTCCGCGAATCCCGCCACACGTGTCACCGGCGCGGGCCGAACCGCGATGGTGTCGGCCAGCGAGAGGCGCTCCATGACCGTCACCACCTCGTGCTTGCCGTCGTCGCGCAGCGACCCGACGAGGAGTGCGAGGTTGAGCTTCGCCGGTGCGCTCTCCTCGAGCCACTGGGTCACCGTCGGAGCTCCACGGTGAGCGCGACGAACTCGTCCGGCTCGAGCGCCTCGGCCCTGATTCCACCCGGACGCTCGATCGCCTCGAGGGCGGCGACAGCCTCGTCGCGGGTGGCGATACCGGTCAGGCCGAGCGAGTTCGCGAGCGTCTTCCGCCGGTGGGCAAAGGCGGCGACGACGACGCGTCGGACGGCGGGCACGTCACGAGGCGGGTCGATCCGCTGGAATGCGACGAGCGCGGAGTCGACCTTCGGGACGGGACGGAACACGGTGCGCGAGACCCGATGGAACCCCGTCCTTCGCGCATGGAGCCGCACCATGACGGAGACCGCGCCGTAGGCCTTGGTCCCCGGCGTCGCGAAGAGCCGGTCGGCGACCTCGCGCTGGACCATCACGCACCACGACCGCAGGCCGGGGACGCCCACCAGGGTCTCGACGACGAGCGGTGTCGCGACGTTGTAGGGCAGATTGGCGACGAGCTTTGTCGGTGCTGGGACGAGTGCGTCGAGCGGCGACGCCAGCGCGTCCCCGAAGACGAGCGTCACGTTCGGTCGTCCGTCGAGCGCCTCTCGCAGGCCGGTCTCCAGCCGGCGGTCGAGCTCGATCGCATGGACGTGGTCGACGCGGTCTGCGAGGTAGGTCGTGAGCACGCCGAGGCCCGGCCCGATCTCGAGCACGACGTCCTCGCGGGTGAGCGCGGCGAGGCGCTCGATCACACCGAGCACGTTGCGATCGACGAGGAAGTGCTGACCGAGCGAGCGCTTCGGGACGACGCTCAAGGCTCGAGCCGGAACGCGGCCGCGGCGTTCGCGTCGATCTGCTGTCCGAGCCCGTCGGGGCTCTCGTCACGTGCCTGCGCGAGCACCGCGAGCGTGTGCATGACATTCCGAGGCTCGTTCCGCTCGCCTCGTACCTGCTGCGGGGCGAGGTAGGGGCTGTCGGTCTCAGCCAGGATCCGGTCGGCGGGCACGCGAATGGCCGCCGCGCGAAGCGTGTCCGCCCTCGGATATGTCACGTTCCCGGCGAACGACACGTAGTACCCGCGCTCGAGGGCCGTCTCGAGGAGATCGGGCTCCGAGAAGCAGTGGAGGACGACCACGCCGCCGAACGCCCCGAGCGCCGCCGCGGTCTCGCCGCTCGCCGAGCGGCAGTGGATCACGACCGGGAGGTCGAGCTCCTCGGCGAGCGCGAGCTGCGCGTCCATGAGGATGCGCTGCTCGCGCATCGTGTTCGCTCCGTGATGTGCGTCGAGGCCAGTCTCACCGACGGCGACGGCGCACGGGTGATCGAGGAGCTCACGAAGCTCCTCGATTCGATCTGCCTCCGGCGTCGCCGCCTGGTGCGGGTCGACTCCGAGCGCTGCGAAGACGCCGTGCTGCGACGCTGCGATCGCAAGCGTCCGCCGGGACGAGTCGATCCCTGTGCCGATCGCGATCACCCGGGTCACCCCAGCGGCGCGTGTCCGGTCGAGAAGAGCCTCCACATCGGCCCCAGAGACGTCGAGGTGAGCGTGGGTGTCGATCATCGTCCTGATGCGCGCGCTTCCAACCGAGCGAGCTCATCTGGAATCACGGTTTCCGGGTCGAGTTTGGCGTAGAGCGGCTGCGGATCATTCAGCACCTGCCCGGCTCGAAGTGCCGAAGGTTGCCAGCGGCCGACCCACACGGCGTAGTCACCTCCCAGAACCTCGTGCCGCGAGCCATCCGATTCGGTCACCTCACGGATCTCGAGTGGCCCCGCGAGCCAGCCCTCGTGACCGAGCAGCTCGTGAAGCTTCTGCGAGCTGAACGGGAGGAATGGCGTAAACAGCACCTTGAGGTTGTCGATACAGCGAAGCGCAACATAGAGAATCGTTCCGGCACGAGCCGGATCCGCCTTGATCACCGCCCACGGCTCTTGCTCGCTGACGTACTGGTTCACTTGCGAGGAGAGCCGCATCGTCTCGGCGAGCGCGGCCTTGAAGCGCGCCTTGGCAAGCAGGTCGCCGACCGAGTCGAAGCCAGCTTCCACAGCGGCGAGCACGGCGCGATCAGCGTCATCCAGCGTCCCCGCCGCTGGTACGTGTCCGAAAGTCCGATAGGCGCTGGTCAGGACTCGATGGACGAGGTTCCCCCAGTTCGCGAGCAACTCGTCGTTTACGCGGCGTACGAACTCGGCCCACGTGAAGTCCGTGTCCTGCGTCTCGGGGCCGGCCGCAGTGAGGTAGAAGCGAAGGGCGTCGGCCGAATACCGATCGAGCACGTCGCCCACATAGATGACGACGTCGCGACTCGTCGAGAACTGCTTGCCCTCCATCGTGAGGTACTCGCTCGACACGATGTCGTACGGAAGCTGGAGCGCTCCGCGATCGCCCCCGTACACGCCGCCCTCGCCATACCCCAGTAGCTGACTGGGCCAAATAACGCTGTGGAAGACGATGTTGTCCTTCCCCATGAAGTAGTAGTGCCTTGCGTCGGGGTTCTGCCACCAGTCTCGCCATGCGTCTGGGAGACCACGGTTGGCCGCCCACTCGATCGAAGCGGAGAGGTAGCCCACCACCGCGTCGATCCAGACGTAGATCCGCTTGTCCTCCCGTTCCTCGTAGCCTGGGACCGGGACTCTCACTCCCCAATCGAGATCACGCGTCACTGGGCGACGTCGGAGCTCTTTGACGAGCTCGAGCGAGAAGCGCTTCACGTTCTGGCGCCAATGGCCCTGGGCGCCGATCCAGTCTGCAAGCCGCTCCGCGAACGCGGGGAGGTCGAGGAACAGATGCGACGTCTCGCGAAAGAGAGGCGGCTCACCGTCGATCTTGGAGCGCGGCTCGATCAGCTCGATCGGGTCGAGCTGATTCCCGCAATTGTCGCACTGATCGCCGCGAGCCTCACCGAACCCGCAGATTGGACAGGTTCCCTCGATGTAGCGATCGGGGAGTGTGCGCCCTGTAGCGGCGGAGAACGCCCCGACGGTCGTCTGCTCGACGATCGCCCCCTTTTCCCAGAGTGTTCGGAAGACGTCGCGGACGACCTCATGGTGGTTCGAGGTGGTCGTTCGCGTGAACAGGTCGTACGAGATACCGAGGCGGCGAAGGTCATCGCGGATGATCGCGCTCGCGCGGTCGGCTAGCTCCTTGGGAGAGACGCCTTCGCGATCGGCGGTCACCATGATCGGGGTGCCGTGCTCATCAGTGCCACTCACCATCAGGACGTCGTTGCCCTTGAGCCGGTGATACCGAGCGAAGATGTCCGAGGGCACTCCAAAGCCCGCAACGTGGCCGATGTGGCGGGGCCCGTTGGCGTACGGCCAGGCGACCGCTACGAGGATCTTCTCCGGTTGGTCGTTCACATCAGGCCGAGACGTTGGGGGTCGCGCCGGTTTCGTGGTGGCCGACCGTCCACATGCTCGCGCCTGAAGGCTCGAACGCGAGGAGCTTTCACACGGTCAGGGAGGGCTCGTCGACGCGCGGGAAGAGCGGCGTCGCCGCCGCCAACCCTTCGACCCGCTGCGCACGCCCGTAGGCGACCTCGCGCCAATCGAGCGTCGCCGGCTGCCGGAGCGCGTCGAGGATTCGCTCTGAGGCCTCGGGGAGGTAGGCGGCCAGCGCGATCGCGACGACCCTGAGACCGTCGAGCAGGTCCCAAAGGACGCAGTCGAGCTCATTCGCACGTGCGTCGTCCTTCGCGAGCTGCCACGGCGCGGTCGACTCGACGTGCCGGTTGAGGGCGCGGACGACCTCCCAGATCCGCTCCAGCGCACCGGTCAGGTCGAAGTCATCCAGGCGCGCGGCGACGTCGTCGGCCAAGGGCTCGAGGATCGCCGCGATCGGCGAGTCGGCCGACGGCGACGGTTCGAGGTCACCGTCGCGGTACCGGGCGATCATCGCCGTGACGCGGGAAAGCAGATTGCCGAGGTCGTTCCCGAGCTCGCGCTCGTAGCGCTCGCGCAACCCGTCGACCGACGCGATCCCGTCCTGACCGAACGAGACCGACCGCGCACACCAGAAGCGCACGGCATCGGCTCCGTAGAGGTCGACGAGATCGAGCGGGTCTGCGACGAGGTTGCCGAGGGACTTCGAGACCTTGCGGTCGCCGGACAGGAGATACCCGTGCGCGAAGAGCTGCTGTGGCGGCTCGTACCCGGCGGCGAGCAGCAAGGCCGGCCAGTAGACGCAATGGAACCGGAGGATGTCCTTCCCGAGCAGGTGGCGCGCGACCGGCCAGAACCGCTCGACGAGATCCTCGCCGGAGCGCGCGTACGTGAGGGCGCTCAGGTAGTTGACGAGCGCGTCCGCCCAGACGTAGGCGACCTGGTCGGGATCCCACGGGATCGGGATGCCCCAGGGCTGCCCGGCACGGCTGATCGAGAAGTCCTGCAAACCGCTCTCGATGAACGAGCGCGCCTCGTTCGCCCGGAACGCGGGCAGCACGAAGTCATGCCGTTCGTAGAGCGCGAGCAGCCGCTCCTGGTAGGCGGACAGCCGGAAGAACCAGTTCCGCTCCTCGATCCACTCGGGCTCGACGTCGTGCTCCGGGCACTTGCCGTCGACGAGCTCGTCCTCCGTCTTGAACGCCTCGCATCCGACGCAGTAGAGACCGGCGTAGACGTCCTGGTAGATGTCGTCCCGGCCGTTCTGCCTGATCCGCTCGAGGAACTCCTGGACGAAACGCTTGTGTCCCTCGTCGCTCGTCCGGATGAAGAAGTCGGGCGACACGCCGAGCCGGGCGGGGAGCGCCCGCCACGACTCGACGATCCCGTCGACGTACTCCTGAGGCTCGAGGCCCTGAGCCGCTGCCACCCGGGCGACCTTCGACGCGTGCTCGTCGACGCCCGTGAGGAGGAAGCTCTCACGACCGCGCTGCCGCTGATGCCGCACGAACACGTCGGCGGCGACCGTCGTGTACGCGTGCCCGATGTGGGGCGTCGAGTTGACGTAGTAGATCGGCGTCGTGAGATAGAAGCGCTCCATGGCCACCGATTCTACGGGCGACCTGGCGGACTCCTGCTCCGGCCAGCAGGAGCGCGAGCGCCGCGAGCGCGGCGAGCCGCGCGGCCCCATCCGCGTCCACCGTCGACGGCCGCGGCACGAGGGCAGCCGGACTCTGGGACGGCCACTCGGCGCGCGGCTCGCCCGCTGGCGGGTCGGAGCGTCCGGTCGTTGCGGAGACGACCGGTGCAGCACTCGCCCTCTCCGCCGGAGGCGCCTCCCGACGAGCGGGCGCCTGGCCCGTCCGGTCGGCTGCTGGGTGCCTTGGCATCGGGACCGGACGCGGTTCCCGGTCGTCGGCCGGCCCGGTAGAGGCACGGAGCGACATCGTCGGCCCCTCCCGGTCCGTATCACTCCTCGGAGGAGCGGTCGGCGCCCGATTCGAGCTCGCGCGCGGCGGAGCCCCGCGGGCCGTCGACGCCCCAGGCTGCGCCATCGCAACACGCGGCCCAGAGACGTCTCGAGGCACCGCGACACGATCGGTCAGGGCAAGCGCCGGTGCATCGCCGGACGAGAGCCCCGTGGCTCTCCCCCTCGTCGACCGATCTGCCGTCCGTGTCGTCTCCACCCCCGCCGCCGGTTGCGAACGCGCGGCCGCGGAGGCGGTCGCGGTCGGATCCGGAG
>JACDBY010000458.1 GCA_013694685.1 Actinomycetota bacterium | reverse complement strand
CCACCACGAGTACACGCCGGAGACATCCATCCGCGCGTAGTGCGCGGATCGCGGTCACGACGTCGTTGAAGACGCAGAAGCCGCGTCCCACGTGCTCGAAGGCGTGGTGCGTGCCGCCACCGAGGTTCATCGCGACCCCGTCCTCGAGCGCTGCGCGCGACGCCATGAGGGTCGCGCCCGTCGCACGGCGCGACCGCTCGACCAGCTCGGGCGACCAGGGGAGGCCGAGCGCGAGCTCCTCCCGTCGCTCGAGCCGGCCGTCACGGACCCGGTCGAGCCAATCGTCGCTGTGCGTCCGGCGGAGGTCGTCCCAGCCCGCCGCCTCGGCGTCCGTCACGTCCACACCGTCGACCTGCTCGGCACTCTCGCGAACGAGGCGGTACTTCGCGAGCGGAAACCGATGGCCTTCGGGAAGCGGGTACGTGAAAACGTCGTGCGCGAATGCCCGCATGCCGGTCGACGCAAGGTACAAGTTGCAACCTGCTCGGCGGTGCTCGCGAGGTCGGCTGCGCCGTTAGGATCGGCCGATGCCAGGGAGGCTCGAAGGCAAGCAGGCGCTCGTCCTCGGCGTCGCCAACCGACGCTCGATCGCCTGGGCGATCGCCGAGCGGCTGGCGTCCGAGGGAGCCCAGCTCGCGTTCACCTACCAGGGCGAGCGGATCGAGAAGTCCGTCCGCGATCTCGCTGCCACGGTCGACACGAAGCTCGTCACGGCCTGTGACGTCCGCTCGGAGGAGGATCTCGATCGTGTCTTCGCCGAGACAGCCGACGCGTTCGGTGGCGGTCTCGACCTCCTCGTCCACTCAGTCGCGTTCGCTGCCGCCGAGGATCTCGAGGGGCGGTTCACCGATACGCCGCGCGACCGCTTCTGGATGGCGGTCGACATCAGCGCCTACTCGCTCGTGGCGTGCGCGCGGCGGGCCGAGCCGCTGATGGAGGCGCGGGGCGGCGGCGCGATCGTGACGATGACCTATCTCGGCGGCGTTCGCGCCGTACCGCACTACAACGTGATGGGTGTCGCGAAGGCGACGCTCGACGCCTCGATGCGGTACCTCGCGTGGGATCTCGGGCCCAAGGGAATCCGCATCAACGCGATCTCGGCCGGGCCCGTGCGGACACTCGCGGCGCGCTCGATCGCGGGCTTCACGACGATGGAGGAGACGTTCGAGCAGCGAGCCCCCTTGCACCGCGGGATCGACTCGAGCGACTGTGGCGCCGCGGCCGCGTACCTGCTGTCAGAGGATGCGCGGAACGTGACCGGCACGATGCTCTACGTCGACGCCGGATACCACGCGATGGGCATGTAGCGATTGACCGCCGAGCTTGCAGGGGCTGGGAGGCGTGCGCCGTGAAGATCATCGACCTCGGGACGATCACCGTCCGGCCGTTTGCCGTTTGCACCACCTGACGGGCCGAAACTCTCGGTTAGGGTGCGCCCGATGACAGGCCTTCAGCGCCGTCTCGCCGTCGCCCGCGGCGACGAGCCGGCCGACCTCGTCGTCCGCGGTGGCCGTGTGCTGTCGGTCTTCACCCGGGAGTGGCTCGAGATCGACGTCGCGATCGTCGACGGCACGATCGCCGGTCTCGGCGACTATGAGGGGCAGGAGACGATCGAGGCCGGCGGGCGGTTCGTGGTGCCGGGCTTCATCGACGCCCACATGCATCTCGAGTCGGTGAAGCTCCTCGTCGACGAGTTCGCCCGGCTCGTGCTCCCCCTCGGCACGACCGCGGTCGTGGCCGACCCGCATGAGATCGCGAACGTGCTCGGCCCCGACGGCGTCCACTGGCTGCACGACGCGTCCGAGGGTCTGCAGCTCGATGTCTTCTTCATGGCGCCCTCATGCGTCCCAGCGTCGGTCTACGAGTCGCCGCGACGGCCCTTCGATGCCGGTGACCTCACGGCGCTCATGCGCCGAAGCCGGGTGCTCGGTCTCGCCGAGATGATGAACTTTCCCGGGGTCATCGCGGGTGAGCCTCGCGAGCTCGAGAAGCTCGCGCTCGAGGGCGCCGCGCACGTCGACGGGCATGCGCCCGGCGTGATCGGGAAGGAGCTCCAGGCGTACGCCGCTGCGGGCGTCCGCTCCGACCACGAGGCGCTGACGGTCGAGGAAGGTCGCGAGCGGCTCCGCGCCGGGATGTGGCTCCTCGTCCGGGAAGCGTCGATGGCGCGCAACCTCGAGGCGCTCCTCCCGCTCGTCGGCGAGTACGGGCCGGAGCGCATCGCGTTCTGCACCGACGATCGCGATCCCGAGGACATCGTCGACCGCGGTCACGTGAACGGGATGGTGCGCTGCGCGGTCGCCGCGGGGATCGACCCGGCCGCTGCCGTTCGGATGGCGTCGTGGAACCCTGCGCTCTGGCACGGGCTCGACACGCTGGGCGCCGTGGCCCCGGGCTACGCCGCCGACCTGCTCGTCCTCCCCGACCTGGAGCGCTTCGAGCCCGACCTCGTCCTCAAGCGCGGGCGGCCGATCGAGGATGCGCCCCGACGCGAGGTTCCCGAGTGGGTGCGCCAGACGATCCGGATCGCCCCCGTCGCCGCGACCGACTTCGAGGTGCAGTGGGAGCGTGGCGACGCGCGGGTGATCGGTCTCGTCCCCGACCAGGTCGTGACCGAGTCGCTCGTGCGCGAGCTGCTCGTGCGCGACGGTCGTGCGGTCGCCGACCCCGCGCGAGACCTCGTCAAGCTCGCCGTCGTCGAGCGGCACCTGGCCACTGGTCGCATCGGGCTCGGCTTCCTCTCCGGCTCTGGCCTCCGGCGCGGCGCTCTCGCCTCGTCGGTCGCCCACGACGCGCACAACCTCGTGATCGCCGGTGTCGACGACGAGGACATGGCGTTCGCCGTCGCGCGCCTCGCCGAGGTCGGTGGAGGGATCGCCGTCGTCGAGTCGGACCGGGTGGTCGCCGAATGCCCGCTGCCCGTCGCGGGGCTGCTCTCCGACCAGCCCCTCGACGTCGTCGTGGCGCAAAGCCGTGCCTGCAACGAGGCAGCCGCGGCGCTCGGCTGGACGGGCGCGGCACCGTTCCTCACGCTCGCGTTCCTCGCGCTCTCGGTCATCCCGTCGCTGAAGCTCACCGATCGAGGACTCGTCGACGTCGACCGGTTCGAGCTCGTCCCACTCGCGGTCGAGGGGACCTAGAAAGAGAGCGGGCCGCGTCGGGCCCGCTCTCCATGCGTGTGACATTCCCTCCCGCCCGTTCGGGCGAGATATATCTCGCCCCTACCTGAGGCTCTTCTGCTTCGCGATCGCGCCGGAGAGCAGATCGCCCGTCATGAACATGTGGGCGTAGGCGTCGCGATAGAGGTTCGCGGCCTTCGTGTAGTTCCCGGCGTTGTACGCGTCGAGCTGGTTCTTGAGCTCGAGCACGTGACCCAGCAGGTCGTTCTGGACGGCGAGCTTCGGGAGGCCCGTCGCGCCGGCCAGGAACGCACCGTGCATCTTCGTGTAGGTGGTCAGGTTGGCGACGGCCTTGTTCTGGCCGGCCTTGTTCTTCTTCGCAAGCGCGACCGTGTAGTCGACGAAGAAGCTGATGTGGGCACGCCACAGGACCCGAGCGACTGCTGGCGCTGCCGGCACGGCGACGGGGAGGCGATCTGGAGCGACGAACGCTGGTACGTGACGCCGCTCGAGAAGCCGAGCGGACTGCCCGTGCTCGTCATCCTCCAACCGCGCGAGCACTGCGACCTCGGCGACCTCCCGCCGCACCTCGCGGCCGAGCTCGGCCCATTGATCGTCCGGGTCGAGCGGGCAGTCGACGCGGTGGGCGAGATCGGTCGCGTGCACGTCGGACGGTGGGGCGACGGGAGCGCCCATCTCCACTGGATGGTTCATCGCCCGCCCCGCCCGGCTGCCGCAGCTCCGCACGAGCTTCGCCGCGATCTGGGACGACATCCTCC
>JACDBY010000253.1 GCA_013694685.1 Actinomycetota bacterium | reverse complement strand
GCGGTCGTGGGATCCGAGCCTGCTCCAGAGCACGAGCTCCTGGGGTGTCGCGACCGTCGCGATCGGGTCGAGCTGGAGGAACCCGAGGTGTCTCACCGTCTCGAGCACGGTCTTCGCCGAGCCGTCGAGGAGTTGCGCGCGGACAGCGATCCGCTGCGCCTCCTCGCGCGTCACCTCGCGCTCGGTGGCGCTCGTGCGACCCGCGACCAACCCTCTCCGCACCGACATCGCCGGGTACTCTGCCGGACGCCGATGGCGGACATCGTCTCCACCAATCAGTTCCGGAATGGAATGCACATCGAGCACCGCGGCGCGGTCTGGCGCATCGTCGAGTTCCAGCACGTGAAACCGGGCAAGGGCGGCGCGTTCGTCCGCACGAAGCTCAAGAACCTCGACAGCGGCTCGGTCGTCGACGACACGTTCCGCGCGGGCGAGAAGTTCCCGCGCGTCCACACCGAGGTGAAGAACGTCCAGTTCCTCTACGACGACGGCAGCGAGGCGCACTTCATGGACGAGGAGACCTACGAGCAGTTCGGTCTCCCGCGAGGCTCGATCGAGGCGGAGCTCGCCTACATGCTCCCCTCCTCGACCGTGCAGATCCTCCAGGTGAACGGCAAGCCGTCCGGACTGCAGCTCCCCAGCTCGGTGGAGCTCGCCGTCGCGGAGACCGAGCCGGGCGTCCGCGGCGACACGGTCTCGAACGTGACGAAGCCGGCGACGCTCGAGACGGGCGCCGTCGTCCAGGTGCCGCTCTTCGTGAATGCCGGGGAGAAGATCAAGGTCGATCCCCGCGAGGCGCGCTACATCAGTCGCGCGTAGTCCGGGAGCTTCCATAGGCGTTGTCGTGGCACGCAGGGGCAGACACCTGCGGGGAGCCAGTCCCAGGGGTCAGCGCCGGAACCGAAGCGCCACGCGATACGGAAAGAGCCGCTCGGGTTCGTCGAGACTCAGCTCCTCGATCGCCTCGAGCTCCAGGCCCGCGTCGAGAAAGGCGTGCAAGAACGCGCCGAGCGGCAGGTGCGTCTGGCCGATTCTGGCCCGCAGGCCGTCGGGCCCGACCGCCGGACCGCCGAAGTATCGCTCCATCTGGGCATATCCGGGATGAAGCACCGGCGTGCCCTCGCCGTGGATGAACCTCGAGTGCGGTCCGACAAAGCACGGGTGGGCACCGACATAGACGAGCGGCGACGAGGGACGGAGAACCCGCGCCGCCTCACGCATGACGGCCGGAAAGTGGTCGACGTCGGTGTGCGTCCACAGGGAGACGACGGCATCGAAGCTCGTGTCCTGAAAGGGGAGCGACTCGCCGGGCGCCTGAACGAGCTCCGCCCCACGCATCGCCGCTCGGGTGAGCATCGCCTCGGACACGTCGACACCGACAACCTCCCACCCGAGCCGACGGAGCTCCGGGATCGCGACACCCGTGCCGCACCCGAGGTCGAGGCACCGGCCGCTGCCTTCGCCGAGCAGGTCTCGGAGGCAGCGCAGCTCGACATCGTCCAGGACGGGCTTGAAGGCCTCGTACCAGGCGACGTGCTCGTCGTACCGGGCTCCACCGGACAATCGCTCGATCGTAATCCCCGACCGCGAGGGCGCGGCTGAAGCCACGCCCGGATCACGCCCCAGTCCGTGTCCCGTTCCGCGCTAAAATCCGGCCCCGTGCCGCAGCTCTACGACACGACGATCCGGCTGCTCTCGCAGGAGCCGCTCGCCGGAGTCGTGCCGACCGGGGAGGTGCTCCGGATCGCGGAGGTGCTCGACAAAGCCGGGTTCGGGTGCCTCGAGGTCTCGGGTGGCGGGGTCTTCGACGCTGCCGTCCGGCGCGGGGTCGAGAGCCCGTGGGAGCGGATCCGCGCGATCGACGCGCGGACGACGACACCGCTCGGGATTGCTCTACGGGGGCGGTTCCTCGTCGGCTCGAAGCCCGTCTCGCCGGACATCGTGCGCCGGTTCGTCTCGTGCGCAGCCGAGAACGGGATCCACGTCTTCCGGCTCCACGATCCGCTGAACGACGTTTCGAACCTTCGCGAGGCGGGCGAGGCGATCGTCGGTGCGGGGCGTGAGCTCCACGTCGGTCTCGTCTACAGCCCGGGCAGGACCGACGAGGCCGACGCGCTCGTCGAGCAGGCCGGACGGCTCGGCGACCTCGGCGCCACGCGCGTCCTCCTGAACGACCCGACCGGAGCGCTCCTTCCGCACGTCACCCAGGATCTCGTCGTCCGACTCGGCGAGGCGAGCGGCCTCCCGGTCGGGCTCTACGTCCAGGCGGCGGGTGGCACGGCGCTCGCGAACGCGCTCGTCGCGACGCGGGTCGGCGCCGATGTCATCGCGACCGCCGTCTACCCGCTCGCGCTCGCACTCCACCGGATCTCGGGCGAGTCCCTCGCCGAAGCGCTCCACGGCCTCGGTCGCGACACCGGGGTCGACGTCGCACGGCTCTGGGAGGCCTCGGACGTGGTCGACGAGCACATCGGCGACGAGCCGCTCGCACCGCTCGCGCCCCGGATCGCCGTCCGCGCGGCCGAGTTCGACCTGCCCGCCGGGCTCGTCGCCGCGCTCGACGTCCATCTCCGCGCACACGCCGCAGCCGACAGGCTGCTCGACACGCTGAACGAGGTCGTCCGGATCCGTGAGGAGTCGGGCTGGCCGCCGCTCGCGGCGCCGATCGGGCAGATCCTCGGCTCGCAGGCGCTCCTCAACGTCCTCTCCGCCCGGCGGTACGGGACGGTGCTCGACGAGTTTCGCCAGCTCGTGACTGGTGCCTACGGCGTCCCGCCGGCGCCGATCGAGCCGTCCGTGCGGAGGGCCGTCGAGCTGCTCGCCGGCGACGTTCGGTCGATCGACGAGGATCCACCGAGCGCCGAGGACGTCCGCGAGGCCGCGGACGGGCTCGCATCCTCCGAGGAGGATCTCGTGCTGCTCGCGATGTTCGGCGACGAGGCGGAGACGCTTCTGCAGACGATCCGGAAGCGCCACTCACGCGAGGCATCGCTCCTCGTCGGTGACGTCGACGCGCAGCGCGCCGAGCGGATCCGCGAGCTCGTGAAGATCGTGCAGGAGTCCGGCGTCGGGGAGATCGAGATCGAGGACGAGGGCATGCGCGTGTCGGTGCGTCGCGCGGACGAGCCCAGCGCGGTGCCGCTGACCATCGCCGGCGAGCCGATCGCCGCCGACTACGAGGCGGTCGCCGGGCCGGCCGTCACGCTCGGGACGGTTCGCGTCGAATCTCCGATGGTCGGCGTCTTCTACCGCGCCTCGCAACCCGGCGCCCCGCCGTACGTCGAGCTCGGGGACGTTGTCAGCGCCGGACAGACGCTCTGCGTGCTCGAGGCGATGAAGCTGTTCAACGAGCTGAAGGCAGAGACGGACGGCCGGATCCGGGCGATCCACGTCGACAACGCGCAGGCGGTGGAGTTCGGCACGTTGCTCTTCGAGCTCGATCCGATCGGCGCCCCCCCGGCGGTCTAGATCCAGTGTTCACACGAGTCCTCGTCGCCAACCGGGGCGAGATCGCGGTCCGTGTGATCCGGGCGCTCCACGAGCTCGGGTCCGAGGCGGTGGCGGTCTACTCGACCGCAGACGCCGACGCGCTCCACGTCCGGCTCGCCGATCGGGCGATCCGGATCGGGCCACCCCCAGCCGCCGAGAGCTATCTCCGGATCCCGAACGTCATCGCCGCCGCCGAGACGACGGGCTGCGAGGCAGTCCATCCCGGATACGGCTTCCTGGCGGAGAACCCCGCCTTCGCGCGGGCGTGTGCCGAGAACGACCTCGTGTTCGTCGGACCGACACCCGAGGTGATGGAGCGTCTCGGTGACAAGGCCCAGGCAAAGCAGGAGCTCCGTGCCGCGGGTGTGCCACTCATCGCGGGCACAGGTGGCGCTGCCTCGCTGGCCGAGATCGAGGATGCGGCCGAGACGATCGGATTCCCCGTTCTCCTCAAGGCGACGGCGGGCGGCGGAGGCAAGGGGATGCGGCTCGTCAGGGAGCCCGACGAGCTCGAGGATGCCTACGGCGCCGCGTCGGCCGAGGCGGTGGCGGCGTTCGGCGACGGCTCGCTCTACCTCGAGAAGGTCGTCTCGCCGGCGCGCCATGTCGAGATCCAGGTGCTCTGCGACGAACAGGGCGGCGTCTTGACGCTCGGCGAGCGCGAGTGCTCCATCCAGCGCCGCCACCAGAAGCTCATCGAGGAGTCACCGTCCGCGGCACTTTCGGCCGAGACGCGTGAGGAGATGGAGTCGGCGGTCGAGCGAGCCTGCGTGGCGGTCGGCTACCGGGGCGCCGGAACGTTCGAGTTCCTGCTCGGGCCGGAGGGGGAGCCGTACTTCATCGAGGTGAACTGCCGGCTGCAGGTCGAGCATCCCGTCTCCGAGCTCGTGACCGGAATCGACATCGTGCGCGAGCAGCTGCGCATCGCCGCGGGCGAGGGACTCTCCGCGACGGGACGGGCACCGCGCCGTGGTCACGCGATCGAGATCCGCCTGAACGCGGAGGATCCGAGCCGCGGCTTCGCGCCCGCACCAGGGGTCGTCCGTCGGTTCCGCCCACCCCTCGGGCCCGGTGTGCGCGTCGACACCGCCATCGAGGAGGGCAGCGTAATCCCGCCGTACTACGACTCGCTGATCGCCAAGGTCGTCGTCCACGACGACGACCGTCCGGCGGCGATCGCGCGCGCCGTGCGCGCACTCGAAGAGACGGAGCTCGACGGCATTCCGACGACGCGGCAGCTCGCGCTCGACGTCCTGCGGTCGCCGGGGTTTGCGTCCGGCTCGTACTCGACCGGCTACCTTGAGGAGATGGCGGCGCACCTCCCCTCGCTACAACCGTCATGACCGTCGCTCGCCTTTGGCTCCCTCCCGGGAGAGACTTCGTCTCTCCACGGGAAACCATGTTCCCCCCACGAGCCCTCGTCTTCTCGAGAGCGTGGAGAACCTCCCGGTTCCCCACACCCCTCCCCGCTCATGGGCCAACTGGCCCATGAGCCGCGAGAAGACGGGCACGGTGGGGCGCCGGCAGGCGAGGCGACAGGCGCTCTTCCTCCTCTACCAGTGGGATCTCACCGGTCAGCCGATCGCCTCTCTCTTCGAGGGCGAGCCGGACGCGTTCGCCGCCGAGCTCGCCGAGGCCGTGGCCGCGAGAGCCGAGACGCTCGACGAGCGCATCACCGCCTACTCCTGCGACTGGCCGGCAAACCGCCTCGGCGCGCTCGAACGCAATATCCTGCGCGTCGGCGTGTACGAGCTCGAGGAGGAGACGGTGCCCGCGGAGGTCGCGATCAACGAGGCCGTCCTACTCGCGAAGCGCTACGCGACCGAGGACGCCGCCCGGCTCGTCAACGGGATCCTCGGGCATGCCCGACGCACGGCGGAGAACGCACTGTGAGCACGTCCGACGGCGCCCTGCAGCGCGCCGAGGAGCTCCTCGAACGCCTGAAGAACCGCTTGGCGACCCTCGAAGCGGGCGCCGAGGCGGGTGGGGACATCGATGAGGCGATCTCGAGCCTTACCGAGATCGCCGAGCTCGCGAAGGAGATCGAAGCCGAGGTGCAACGCGCCCGCCAAGCCGCCGATGCGGGCGCCTGACGAGCTCCGCGAGACAGTCGAGGTCGCGCTCGCGGAGCTCGACTTCCACCCGTCGTTGGGCGGTCTCGAGGCGCCACTCCGCTACGCCCTCGACGGTGGCGGCAAGCGGATCCGGCCGGTCATCTGTCTCGCGACGGCCGAGGCCGCCGGCGGTCGGGTCGAGGATGCGCTCCCGTCGGCGCTCGCCGTCGAGCTCGTCCACACGTTCTCGCTCGTCCACGACGACCTGCCGGCCCTCGACGACGACGACGAGCGGCGCGGGAGACCGAGCCTGCAT
>JACDBY010000244.1 GCA_013694685.1 Actinomycetota bacterium | reverse complement strand
CAGCGTGCAACGGTGCAGGCTGCCGCGTACGCCAAGGCGACGAGGACGATGGCCGTCACGAGGCCGCCCAGGCTCAGTGCCGTGACGAGAAGCTCGCCGACGCCGGGCCGCTCCACGATGTACGGAGCCTCCACCCGGGCGGAGAGGTCCTGCCAGGTCGTTGTTCGGCTGTAGCCGTCGAAGAGCACGGAGCCGAGCATCACGGAGACGAACGCGAGCGAGCCTGGTACCCGCTCGGAGCCGGCGAGACCCGAGAGCGGCACGCGGACGCGAATCCGCCCGTCCCGTGCGAAGAACGGCCCGATGCGCGCGAAGAGCGCGAAGAGCACCGCAAAGGCCTCGCCGTGCCGCTCCCACGTATCGCGCCCGAACGCCGCCATCCCGAAGAGCGTCACGTACGTGTAGAGCGCGATCGCGAAGGCGAGCGAGCGCGGGCTGGACGGGTCGGCATAGGCCAGCTCGAGCGCGACGAACGCCAAGAGCGCGGCGGCGGCCGGGTAACGGCCGAGATGCTCAGGGTACGCGGCGAGCGGGCGTGCCTCGCGGACACCGAGCTCGCGGACCCACACGACAGCATCCGCGAGCGCCCGCCACGGCGAGAGCGCGCGCCAGACGTTCCCGAAGACGACCGAGAGTGCAGGCACGCCGAGCCAGAAGACGACGTAGACCCAGGTCGGCGCGAGATTCGAGAACGGGTCGGTGTCGCCCAGGAGGGCCGCGGCAAAGACGAGGACGAAGAGCGCGACCGAGACGACCTGCAGCGCGTACCGCAGAGGGCCGAGTAGGAGACGCGAGAGCCGCTCACCCATTGCCCGCCCGTCGGCGCGGCCGGCGAGGAGGGGCCGCCGCCAGAGGAGCCCGAGGAGCAGGAACGAGACGAGGAGGACGGCGACGGCCCCGACGTAGAAGAGCCACGCCGGGATCGGCAGGTCCTGGACCTCGCCGATGCCGTGCCCGACGATGCTCAGGGTCTGACCTCGAGCACCGCGAGGAGCGAGTCGGGTGCGTGCAGCTCCACCTCGAATCGGCCGGCCACGTTCGCGGTGAGAGCGATGCGGAGCGGTTTCCCGGGTGTCAGCGGCCGGTCGACGTCGTAGCCGTGCAGATGCACCGACTCACCGATATCGGAGCGGACGACGAGCACCACCTTCTCGCCCCTCTCGAACGTCGGCCGCTTGATTCCCCCACGAGGTCGCCCTTGATCGACGACGATGACGATGGTGCGTGGCCGACGCGGCGTCGTCGGTGTCGGCGAGCTCTCGGTGGTGGCCGGCTCGGTCGACGTCGTCGGAGGGGTCGTGGTCTCGGGCTGCGTCGTCGGGGCTGCGTCCGTCGAGTCGACCGTCGACGGCGTGTCGCCGCCGCCGCTGCAGCCTGCGAGCAGCGCGATCGACACGACGGCGATGGAAGTAATAGAGGTGGTGGCTCTGGTCATCGGAGTCGTCGACCGCCTCGAGTCGGTTTGGGCGAGCGTCGAGCCGCACCGGCATGGTGCCAGGCGATGTCGAGCGTGCCCGCGGCCCCGGATGTCCACGGTCTCAGCGTACGAGGACAGGGACGCGCTGAACGGCGTTGTTCTCGTACCCGCCGACATTCCATTCGGCCTCGAGCGGTTGGCTCTCGCCGGTCTCGTCCGTTGCCCGGCAGCAGAGCATGAAGGTGCCGGGCCTCGTCGGCTCCCAGTCGAACTCGAAGCGAACCCACGCCGACAGGTCCTCGAGATCGCGGGTCAAGGTCGCCTCGGCCCAAGAGGCGCCGCCGTCGTCGCTCACCTCAACCAGCGCGATAGGAGCCCGCCCCGACCACGCGCGTCCCTCCAGAGTGACGTGGCCGACCGCGACGACCCGCTCACGGGTGTAGAAATCCGGCAACCCTGGGGGCGCGAGGAGTGAGCGCGGACGCATCCGCGTCACCGCGCGACCCTCCTCGTGCTCGCTCGCCCGCACGCGATAGGCCGTCGTCTGCTGATACCCCGCGAAGCGCTCCGTCGTGACCGTGAGCTCTGCCAACCACTTGACGTTCGTCATCCCGTACCAGCCCGGCACGACGAGCCGGAGCGGGAACCCGTGTTGCGGCGGGAGCGGGGCGCCGTTCATCTCGTACGCGAGCACGGCGCCGCTCCCACGTGCCTCCGCGAGTGGCAGGCTACGCGCATACCGCTGCTCAACGCCGCCTTCGACTCCTCGGTCGAGACCGGCGAAGACGACATCGACGGCCGCCGAGGCGGGTGTCGCCTCGGCGAGCAGCGCGGTGAGCGCCGCCCCTCCCCAGGTCGCGGTGCCGACCGCCTCGGTGAGCCATGGCTGACTCAGCGGGCGCGGCTCGAGGAGCGCCCGGCCGTTGCCGGCGCACTCCATCGTCGCCGTGAGCTCGACGGCGGGGCGCTCCCGGAGCTCGTCGAGGGTGAGCGTCAGGGGCCGCTCGACCGCGCCTCCCACCTGGAGCCGCCACGCGGCGGGATCTACGAGCGGGACGTCGTAGTGGACGAGGAGGTAGTGAAGCCCGATCGGGGTGATCGGCCAGCGCAGCGCCTCGAGCGGCATCGCATGGTTGCGGGCAGCGAGCCGCAGCTCCTCGGCGCTGATCCCCCGCTCCGACGTGAGCGGCATCAGGGCGCCAGCCTCGCGCGCACGAGCTCGTTGACGACACGCGGGTCGGCCCGGCCCTTCGTCTCCTTCATCACCTGGCCGACGAAGAACCCGAGGAGCCCCTCCTTGCCGCCGCGGTACTGCTCGACTTGAGCCGAGTTGGCGGCGATGACCGCGTCGACGATGGGCTCGAGCTCGCTCGTGTCCGAAACGGATTCCATGGCCAGGTAGGGCTCGGCCGAGAAGCCGTGGTCGCCGATCTTCCCGAGCGCCTCGGCGAAGGTCGCGCGGGGGATCCGCTCGCGCGCGTCCACGAGCTTCGCGAGCTCAGTTGGATCGACCGCCCCGGGACGGGCGCCCGAGGCCACGAGCTGGTTTGCGATCACGTTGCTTGCGGCGACACCGTCCGCACCCGCCGCCACGGTCGCCTCCCAGAGCCGGTCGAGCCCCCCCGTCACGAGGACGAGCGCGCGATCGTGGTCGAGCTTCTTCATCACACGTGCGATGCGCGCGGCCGGGAGCTCCGGCAGCTCGAAGCGCAACCGGTCTACGAGCTCCGCCGGCGGCTCGACGGGCGCGAGGTCGGGCTCGGGGAAGTACCGGTAGTCGTCCGCCTCCTCCTTCGTCCTCCGCGCGGTGAGCGCGCCCGAGCCGACGTCGAAGTCGTAGGTGTGCTGCTCCACCTCTCCCCCGGACTCCCAGACCTCGATCTGCCGCGCCACCTCGGCGTCGATACCGCGCGCGATATGGGTGAACGAGTTCATGTTCTTGATCTCGCTGCGCGTCCGCAGTACCTCCGAGCCGGCCGGCCGCACCGAGACGTTGGCGTCGACGCGGAGCGTTCCTTTCTCCATCTCGGCGTCCGAGATCCCGAGCTCGACGATCGTCTGGCGCAGGAGCTGGAGGAAGCGCTTGGCCTCCTCGGCCGAGTGGAGATCCGGCGCCGTCACGATCTCGACGAGCGGCGTCCCACCACGGTTGTAGTCGACGAGCGTGTACTCGGCTCCCCCGATCCGGCCGGTGCGACCACCCACATGGACGTTCTTCGCGGCGTCCTCTTCCAGATGCGCCCGGACGATGCCGATCTCGTGTTGTCCTTCTGCCAAGGAGACGATCATGTTGCCATTTACGCAAGATGGTAAATCGTATTGCGAAATCTGATAGCCTTTCGACAGATCGGGGTAGAAGTAGTTCTTCCGCGCGAACACGGCACGCTCCGCGATCTCGCAACCAAGGGCGAGCCCCAGCTTGACGACCCATTCGATCGCGGTGCGGTTCGGGACGGGGAGCGCCCCGGGGAAGCCGAGGCACACGGGGCACGTCTGGGAGTTCTCCTCGGCCCCGAAGCCGACACGGCAGCGACAGAACATCTTCGTCCGCGTCTTGAGCTGGACATGGATCTCCAGACCGATCACGGGCTCCCACGTGCTCATCGGAGGCGCTCCGGGACGAGATCGAGCTCGAGCGCGCGCTCGACGGCATGCCCGGCACGGAAGAGGGCATTCTCCCCGAACTGCGGTCCCACGAGCTGGAGACCGACCGGCAGCCCCTCGGAGAAGCCGCACGGGACGCTGAGGCCCGGCAGTCCGGCGAGACACGAGGGAATCGTGAGCAGGTCGCACGCGTACATCGCGAGCGGGTCGGCGGCCTTGTCGCCCAGCGGGAACGCCACGGTTGGTGAGGTCGGAGTCGCGAGGACGTCGAACCGTTCGAAGGCGGCGGCGTGCTCGCGCACGAGCAGCGTGCGCACCTTTTGCGCCTGCCCGTAGTAGGCGTCGTAGTAGCCGGCCGAGAGCGCGTAGGTCCCCAGCATGATCCGACGCTTGGGCTCGTCTCCGAAGCCGTCGTCTCGCGTCCGCTCGACCGTCTCACGGTAGGTCGCGCCATCACTCCGGCGGCCGTATCGGACGCCGTCGTAGCGCGCCAGGTTCGACGATGCCTCGGCCGGCGCGATGAGGTAATAGCACGGCATCCCGTAGTCGAAGGAGAGCGGCAGGTCGCACTCGTCGAGCTCCGCGCCGAGCTCACCGAGCAGCGCGAGCGAGGAATGGAACGCGGCCCGCACGCCCGGCTCGATCGCCTCGAGCGCGACCGCCTGGCGCGGCACCCCAACCCTGAGACCGTCGAGTCGCTCCGACGTCGGTAGCTCGACCGGCTCGGACAACTCGACCGTCGTCGAGTCGGCGGGGTCGCGTCCCGAGACGATCCGGTAGAGCAGCGCGACGTCGCGCACCGTCTTTGCCACCGGGCCGACCTGATCGAGGCTCGACGCGAAGGCAACGATGCCGTACCGGGAGACCGTGCCGTACGTCGGGCGCAGGCCGACGTTGCCGCAGAGCGCTGACGGCTGCTTCACGGAGCCGCCGGTATCGGAGCCGAGTCCCCACGGCGCCAGCCCCGCGGAGACGGCGGCCGCCGTTCCGCCACCCGAGCCGCCCGGCACCCGCGCCGGATCCCAGGGATTGCGCGAGGGGCCGTAGGCGGAGTTCTCGGTCGACGAGCCCATCGCGAACTCGTCCGTGTTCGTCTTGCCGAGCACGGAGAGGCCGGCCTGCCTGCAGCGGCTGGTGACCGTCGCGTCGAAGACCGGAACGTAGCCCTCGAGGATCCTGGAGCCGGCCGTCGTCTCGAGCCCCTTCGTGGAGATCACGTCCTTCAGCGCGATCGGGATGCTCGTCGCCCCGTCGTACTCGACCGTCCGCAGGTACGCGTGCAGCTCAGCGTCGCGCTCACCGATCGCGTCGAGGTACGCGGCGTGGAGCTCTGCCGGGCTGACGTCGCCGCGCTCGACGAGCGCGAGCGCCTCCTCGGCCGTCAGGCGCAGCGTGTCGACGACCGCGCTCACGTCGTCGGCGGGACGCGGAACATGCGACCCTCCACCGCGGGGGCATTGCGTACGACGTCCTCGAGCGGCAGCGAGTCGCGGGGCTCGTCCGCCGCCCATGCGTTCACCACCGCGAGAGGATGGGAGGTCGGAGGCACGTCGGCGAGATCGAGCTCGGACACCTTCGAAACAGCGTCGAGGATCGCGCCGAGCTCGCTCGTCAGGCGCTCGAGCTCGTCCTCGCCGAGCTCGAGACGCGCGAGCTTCGCCACGTAGAGCACCTGATCGCGGGAGATCGCCATCGCCGATCATCCTTCCAGAACGACTTCACGCGGCGGGTCTTCAGCCGCGCCGGCATCGAACAAGCGTCCGCAGCAGTAGTTGCGGCGGCGAAGCCGACGCCTTTAGGGATCTGCCCCGCCGAAGGCGGGAATCAAGCCGCGGGATTCGGCTCGTGCCGAATCCCGCGTAGCGAAACAAGAATTACGCGGCAGCCGTGACGTTCGCGGCCTGGGCGCCCTTGGGCCCCTGGACGACCTCGAACTCCACCTTCTGCCCCTCGGTGAGGGACTTGTAGCCGTC
>JACDBY010000229.1 GCA_013694685.1 Actinomycetota bacterium | reverse complement strand
CTCCTGAACGGCCTCGACGGTGGTCGTCGCTTGCACGTCTCCGCTCTCGACAGCCGCGACGATCGCGCGCGCGGGCTCGCGGAGCTGGTGGTCATCACCGACGGCGTAGACGAGCACCGTCGTGTCGAGGACGATCATCCGTGCCGGCCGCGGAGTGACTCGAGCTCCTTCCGCAGCGCAGCGGGCCGGGGTACGTCCATCGGCTCGGCCCGGAGAACGGTGCGCGCCGCGCTACGGCGCTCGTCCTTCGCCGCAGGAATCGCGCGATCGAGCGCTTCGCGCACGACGGCCCCGACGGAGAGCTTCCGCTCCTCAGCGTAGGCCGCAAGACGCGCCCAACGGCGCTCGTCCAGCAGGACTTGCAACCGCTTCTCCAACATGTGCATACAGTAGCATGTGTGTAAATCAGCTCTCTCTCCCTCTTGGGGTAAAGAGGAAGGGGCGCGGCTGAAGCCACGCCCCTGCTTGCGCTGGGAACTGGGCTCTGGCCGCGCCCGCCACCGTCCAACGCCGCGACACGAGTTCCCGAGAGCCGTCCGCGAGGACACGCAAGCCCTCCTTCGGACACGACTCAGCCACAGAGGCCAACTGGCCCCCCGTGTCGGACTTCAGTCCGACACCTGCTCTCCCGGGCGCGTAGCCGTACACCGGGCCGTGGCTTCAGCCGCGCACCTGCCTCGCTACCTGCTCCCGACCAGCACAGCCCGGTCGATCGCCTCCCCGAGCCGCCGGTCGGCCGTCACGAGCGGGCAGTCGAGCGCGTCGGCGAGCACGGCATAGAACGCGTCGTAGCCGGAGATTCCGGCTCCGAGTGCGGTGTCGAGCGCCACCTGCGCGAAAGACGCGGTCGCATGCCGATGGATCACGGGCGACGAGACGACGTCGAGCAGCGCCGCGGCCTCGTCGGTCGTCAGTCGTCCGGCCCGTACGAGTCGGAGGAGCGCATTGGTGCACTCGGGCGCGATCAGGTCGGGCGCGTGGGCGTTGAGAGTGCCCTCGGAGATTTGGCGCAGAAGCTCCTCGGCATCGGGCGCCTCGCGCAGGACGCCACGAACGACCGCGGATGCGTCGACGACGACCTCAGCCGGCGTCACGGGCACGGCGGATGATCGTCTCCGGCTCGAGCCCGGGTGGGAAGCCGTCCGGGTTCCGCTCGCGCCAGGCCCGCCGAATCGGCTCGAGACGCTCGAGCAGATCTGCGCCTGCCCGCTTCCGCTCTGCGGCGCCGACGAGCACGTCGACGAGCTCCGCGTTGAGCGTCCGACCGTTCCGCCTCGCCGCCGCACGCAGCGCCGCAACCGCCTCGGGCGGGACCTCGCGGATGTGGAGATTCGGCAACGCGCTCACGGTAGCTCCGTGATACCACGAGCCCGACCTCTGCGCCAGATGTCCCGAATGGACACACCGTCGTCGAGGGCGTACCTTCCGGGTCGGGCGCGCAAGCCTGACTCAACCGAAGAGCGGGGAACCGGATGAGCAGCCCCCGCCACCCGGCATGCTCCCTCGAGGAGCCACGTGTGGTGATCCAACTGTCGGCTTTGCGCGCCCCTACAAAAGCGTCGGCGCCGACCGGGTGTCGGACTTCACGCCGAACCGGTGTCGGACTTCAGTCCGACACCTTCTGACTGTCGCGGTGTCGTGGGAGCAGCGCTTCGTCGCGCTCCTCGATCGCCGCGCCGGCGTCGCCCGCCGCGTGGAGCCGCAGCTAGTCGCCGGCGACGAAGAACACCCAGGTGCCGTCGGGCTGGATACCCGCCCGCCAGCCGACGTAGCCCGTTCCCTCGACGAACACGGTGTCGAGCGGGCCGAGCGGCGCGAGCAACTCCCGCTCGTGCGCCGTGAGGTCCTCGATGGCCGCGACGTCGTAGGCGAACGGCCAGAAGTAGGTCCCTCGCGAGAGCGTGTACGGCATCTTCAGAACCTGCGCGAGCGCCTCGAGCGGCTCCTCGTCGGTCGTCCGCTCGAGCTCCTGCCAGTACGCGATCGGGCCGCCGCCGACGGGGCTTCCGAACGTGTACTCGAATCCCGTCTCGGGAATCAGCGGCCGGAGCGCCTCGTAGTCACCGGCCTCCGCGGCGGCGAGTAGCGCCGTGCGAGCCTCCTCGACGGCATCCGGCAGCCCCGACGCGCGAGCCTCCTCGGTCGTCGTGACGCTGACCGTCGTCGTCTCCGTCACGGTCTCCGTGCCCTCGATCTCGCGCGCCGCGAACCAGCCGCCGACGCCACCCGCCGCGAGCAGCAACGCGACGCCGATGAGGAGGAGTGCGCGTTTCATCGAGCCTGTCAGGGTACGGGAACGCCCCGAGTTGCATCGCGCTGCCTCGCTTCAGCCCGGGCAGGTTCCCGGTCGAGCCACCTGCCCGGCGCCCAAGATGTGACGACCGCCACCCCCTGCCACCAGCGTCAGCACGAGCCTGGGAGCACCGCGTCCCTCGTCTGCTTCCGACCTATCGTCGCGTCGTACCTAGGGATCGACGGGATCGACGACGAAGCGTCCCGCCGCCGGATCGTCGCCGCACTCAGTGCCGATCTCGCCGACCCGATCGCCTGATCCTGTCCCGGTACCCGCGGTTCCTCACCCCTTCCCGGCATCGAGCCAGTCGGGTCGCACGGATGCTCGCCTGGCTCAGCCGACTTGGGCAGCATCAAACAGGGCAGGCTGTGCCACGCCTTCCGCTGCGACGTAGCGGTAGGGCTTGCCCTCCCTGACGAACCAACCTGAGTCGACGCCGCGCGTGAGCAAGGCGCGTGCTTGCCCCTGGGCGAGGCCGAGCTCCTTTCGCACCTCCATCTCGGTCCGCGGAGTCGCCAGAAAGCGCTCGAGGGCTGGCAGAAGCGCCGCCACGGGAGCCGCAGGGACGGCGGACTTGGGGACGCCCGCTGCGGGACTGTCGGACGCGACCGTGTGCACGCCCCCCTGTCCGCTGAAGAGCGCCTCCACAGTCGGAGCGTCGAGCGGCCGGCCGCCGTGCGCGAGCAGCTCACGGTTGCCCTCGGGCGCCGCCGCCGAGTCCCACACCCAGAGCGGCACCCAGCCCGCCTTCAGGTTCTCGATCGCCCCCGCCCAGGTGCCGCCGCTGCCTGCTGCCGTCGCCACCACGACGGCGGCATCCGAGAGGCAGTAGATGAGGTGGTTCCTCCCCATCGCGTTCCCGACACTGAACCGGGCTTCGGGCGCGTACGGGGTGACGAGCGTCAGCAACTCGTCCGCGAGCGCCGCGCGAATGTCAGGCTGCTGCGTGAGCCGGACGAGGCTGTCGGCCACCACGCCCACAGCCGAGCCACCGGCGTCCGTGGCACTCGCCATCGCGGTGCGATCGACGCCGCGTGCTGCGCCGGACACCACCGTCGCACCCTCCCTCGCGATGCTGCGGCCAAGCTCCTCCGCGAACTCGAGCGCCTCCGCGCTCGCATCGCGAGAGCCGACCACGGCGACGCCACGACCCGGAACCACCTCGCGCCGGCCAGCCCCGAAGAGCACGGCGGGTGCCCGGAGCCCGAGGCGTCGCTTGAGCGGGTCGGGATACGCGTCATCCGCTCGCGCGACGATCCAGATCCCGCGGCCCTCGAGCCGTTCGAGCTCGAACGCGAGCGTGCCTCCCCGGTCGAGCAGCGACGCGACCCGCGAGGCCACATCGCGGTCGACGCCGAGTCGATCGCCGACCTCGGAGGCGGTCAACCCGACCAGCGCACCCGGCCGCTCGAGCGCCGAGGCGTGGATCGCGGACGCGAGCTTCGCCCACTCGGACGACGTGAGCGGCTTCGCGTCACCGACCGCGATCGGCGCGCAG
Source organism: Actinomycetota bacterium (assembly GCA_013694685.1). GTDB lineage: Bacteria > Actinomycetota > Thermoleophilia > Gaiellales > Gaiellaceae > Gaiella. The sequence continues at coordinate 2,846 of JACDBY010000229.1, read as the reverse complement.
AGAAGCGCGATCGCCTGCGAGTCGTGCGTGGCGACGGAGCTCACGCCGAGTCTCTCCACGACGGCCCCGCCTGCGCCAGTGCGACCGGAAAGACCGCCTCCGCGCCGGCGGCACGAAGCACGCGCGCGCACTCGGTGAGCGTCCAGCGCGAGTCGACGACGTCGTCGACGAGGAGCACCGGACCGCGCGGCAGCGAGCCCGCCACCTCGAATGCGTCACGGACGTTGGCCGCTTGTTGGGCGCTGTTCTCGCGGGTCTTCTGCTCGGGCACCTCGCGCGTCTTGTGTAGCGCCTGCGCGAATGGCAGCCCGAGCAGTTGCGCTACCCGCTGAGCCAGATCGGGCACGAGCTCAGGATGCCTGAGTGACGGGACCGCGGTCACCCACGCCGGCGTCGGTGACGGTCGCCACGACCGGATCATCTCGGCGACGGCAGCCGCGAGCTCGTCGTCGAACCGTTCGCCCGCCTTCCCGCTCTTGACGATCGTCCCCCAACCGGCATCGCCCCAGATCGAGAGCGCCCGACCCTGCTCGAGACGCGCATCGGCGGCGATTCCCTGCTTCCGCGGCTCGATCGGCAGGTGCGACCTGCGGAGGAACTCGATCGCGTCACGCACGGCTCGAGGGTCGGTCGTCGACGGCACGACCTCGCCGACGCAGTTCGCGCACCGTCCACACCGAGCCGAGGCCGGATCGTCGAGCTCCGCGGTGACGAGCTGCATCAGGCATTCAGACGACTCGGCGAACGCCCTCATCCGCTCGAGCTCGTCCCGTCGGCGCTCGGTGACGCCCTCCCAGCGCGCGACGTCGGGTGTCCACGGAGTGGGCGTCCGGAAGTAGCCGCCGCGCTCGCGGTACACCGCCTGGTCGACCTGCAGGAAGGTGAGGCACTGCTCGAGGCGTCTCCGCTTGACGTTGAGGCGCGCCTCGAGTGCGGTCAGCTTGATCCCGGGCTCGGCCTCCACGACCTCGAGTACCTGGCGCAATGCCGTTTCTCCCGGAAACGCCGTCGAGACGAAGTAGTCGTGGATCTCGTCGTCCTCGCGCCCGTTGAGGAGAACCGCGATCGCGTCGTCGAGCGCCCGTCCCGCCCGCCCGATCTGCTGGTAGTAGGCGACGAGCGATCCCGGTCGCTGGAAGTGGACGACGAACCCGAGATCGGGCTTGTCGAAGCCCATCCCGAGCGCCACCGTCGAGACAAGGGCCTTCACGTCGTTCGCGAGGAGCCGCTCCTCGAGCCGCTCCCTCTCCTCCGTGTCGAGGTTGGCGTGGTACGCGGCGACGTTCACTCCTCGCGATTGGAGCCATCGTGCGACGCGCGAGCAGTCGGCGATCGTCAGGCAGTAGACGATCCCGGATCCCGGGAGCTCGGGCAGTTGACGGTCGAGCCAGGCGAGCCGTGCCGCCTGATCGGTCAGGTGAATCGACTGCAGGCGAAGACTTCGCCGCGCGAGCGGGCCGCGCAGCACCTCGAGATTCCCGAGCTGATCGACAATGTCCGCGATCACCCGATCGTTCGCCGTCGCGGTCGTCGCCAGGACGGGAACCGTCGGGGGGAGACGCCGCACCACTCGGATGATCCGCCGGTAGTCCGGCCGGAAGTCGTGTCCCCAATCGGAGACGCAATGCGCCTCGTCGACGACCAGGAGGCCGATGCCGGAAAGGAGCGAGGGCAGCACCCCGGTCTGGAACTGCTCGTTGCCGAGCCGCTCGGGCGAGACGAGCAGGATGTCGCAGCGATCGTTCGCGATGTCGTCCGCGATCCGCGGCCAGTCGTCCGTGTTGGAGCTGTTGAAGGTGAGCGCCCGAACCCCGAGCCGCTCGGCCATCCGAATCTGGTCGCGCATCAGGGAGAGGAGCGGGCTGATGAGTACCGTCGGCCCCTGCCCGGCCTCGCGAAGCAGCTTCGTGGCGATGAAGTAGACGAGGCTCTTCCCCCAGCCCGTCGCCTGCACGACGAGCAGCCGGGAGCGGCGCTCGGCGAGGGCTTGGATGGCTTCGAGCTGGCCCGGTCGGAAGGCTGCGCCGGAACCCAAGGCGGTGGTGAGGAGCTGGCTGGCTTGCGCCTGAGTCGACAGCATCATGTTTTCTATATTAGCAACGCAGGAGATGCGCGCAGGCGCTCGTCGGTCGCGAAGACGGTGTGGGCGACCGCGTCGTAGAGCGCGGTCATTCCACCCGGCTCGTAGCCCGTCTCCGCCAGGGACAGAACGTCCGCGAGCGGGACGGCGACGTGGACGTGCTCGACGCGGGTGTCGAAAGCGGTCAGCGAGAACCGCGTGGCGCCCGGGTCTCGGCGGAGCTCGGAGACGAACTCGTCTACACCGCTGATCACTGCGTCCGTCAGGTGGCTCATCGAGCCGGAGCGGTCGAGGACGAACACGACGTGCATGCGTCTCGCTTCGGCTGTGCGCCGTTCTCGGCGCTCCTGGTCATGCGCACCTCCGTTCTGCGGTTGCGAGGAGGACTCCGGGCGGAGCTTCGGATACGTACGTCGCCGGACATGCCCTGTCTGCTGGGGACACTTTCGCTCCAACGCAACTGATGACACTATGACGTTATGACGTCGAAGGTGTACGATTTGGACATGGCCAAAGAGCGGCTCACCGTCTATCTGACGCCGGAGGTCGCACGGGCCCTGCGAGTGGCGGCGGCGCGTCGCGGGGTGAAGGACTCCGACGTCGTCGAGGAAGCCCTTCGAGAGCACATTGGCTTTGCGGCGCTCGAGCGCTCGGCCGCGCGCAACCTCGACCTGTCCGAGGACGAGGCGCTCGAGCTCGCGGTGCGCGAGCAGCATGCGGGGCGGCGCGTCCGCAAAGCGTCGTAGTGCTTCGAGCGGTCGTCGAC
>JACDBY010000210.1 GCA_013694685.1 Actinomycetota bacterium | reverse complement strand
GCCAGCTCGTGCGTCCCGACCGCCGCGACGAACCAGCTCGCTTCGGTTCGCTGGGTGGCATCCGACAATGGATCGAGTCGATCATCCACACCGGCAAGGACCAGCTCTCGATCGAGCGCCACGGCGCTCGCACCCTGCAAGGCCTCATCGCCCGCATTGCGCAACGCCTGCTCGCGCTCGCAGCCGGCTGCTGGCACAACTGGCTCGCCGGCCACCCCGGCCGCCACTTCACGGTCTATGACCACTGATTCGGAATCAACCATCTAGGACTCGCCGAGGATCAGGATCGTGCTCGTCCCGTGCGCGCACAGACGGCCCTGGGCATCCTCGACCCGAGCCTCGGTCGTCGCGACGCGGCGGCCGGGATGGATGATCGATCCCGTGCACCGCACCCTGCCGGTGTCGACGGTCAACGCACGGGTGAAGTTCGCCTTCAGCTCGAGCGTCGTCCAGCCGGCGGGCTCGTCGAGGGTCGTCACGAAGGCAAGCCCCATGGCAGAGTCCATCAGCGTCAGCACGAGGCCGGCGTGGACACTCCCGATCGGGTTGTAGTGGAACTCGGCGGGCTCGCACTCGAAGACGGCGTGTCCCCGCTCCGCCTCGACGAGCCGAAAGTCGAGTGTTTGCGCGATCGGCGGTGGCGCCACGTCTCCCGCGGCCATCAGCTGCATCAGCTCGAGCCCTGAGCGGCCGGACATCTCCTTGCTGAGCGCAAGCGGGTCGTCCCACACGTAGGTGCGTGTGCGATCCGGCACGCAGTGGACGCTAGACGATCGATTCCGAGGGGCGCTGTGACAGGCTGACGCGATGCTCGGGCCTGCGCTTGGGATCCTCCGCGACCGGCAGTTCCGGCTGCTCTTCCTCGGCCGGACGGTGTCGCTCTTCGGCAGTGCGTTCGCGCCGATCGCGCTCGCGTTCGCCGTCCTCGACCTGACCGGATCGGCCTCGGATCTCGGTCTCGTAGTGGCAGCGGGGTTCGTCCCGCAGGTCGTCTTCATCCTCGTCGGCGGGATCTGGGCCGACCGGCTGCCGCGCCATCACGTGATGGTGGTCTCGGATCTCATCGCCGGCTCGGCGCAGGCGGCGATCGCCATGCTCGTCCTCACCGGCGTCGCTGAGATCTGGCAGCTCGTCGCCCTCCAGGTCGTCCGTGGGGTCGCCTCGTCCTTCTTCTTTCCGGCGGCCCAGGGGATCGTCCCGCAGGTCGTCAGCGCGGAGCGACTCCAGGAGGCGAACGCGCTCCTCGGCCTGACGCGGAGCTCGACCGCGGTGCTCGGCACCGCGGCAGGCGGCATCCTCGTCGCGGCGATCGGCTCGGGCTGGGCGCTCGCGTTCGACGCGGCCACCTACTTCCTCGGCGCGGTCTTCCTGCTCGGCCTCCGCCTCTCCCGGAACCTGACGATGCCGGAGCAGAACTTCCTGCGCGAGCTTCGCGAGGGCTGGGACGGATTCCGCTCACGGGCGTGGCTCTGGGGAATCGTCGTCCAGTTCGCCTTCGTCAACGCCGCCTATGTGGGCGCCTGGGCGGTGCTCGGCCCCGTCGTCGCCGAGGACGAGCTCGGTGGCGCGGCCGCCTGGGGCGTCATCCTCGCGGCCGGCGCCGTGGGGACGATCGTCGGCGGGCTCATCGCCCTCCGGTTCAGACCGGAGCGCCTCCTTCTCTGGGCGACGCTCAGCGTCATCCCCTTCGCGCTGCCGCTCGTCCTTCTCTCCTTTCCCGCACCGGCGGTCGCGATCGGTCTGGCGGCGTTCGTCGCGGGCGTCGGGTCGCCGCTCTTCGGCGTCTTCTGGGACACGGCGATGCAGGAGCAGATCCCCGCCGACCAGCTCTCGCGCGTCTACTCGTACGACATGCTCGGCTCGTTCGTCTTCATCCCACTCGGCGCTGCCGTCGCCGGCCCGATCTCCACCCTCGTGGGAGTGACCGAGACGCTCGTCGGCGCCGCGACGATCGTGGTCGTCGCGACGCTGCTCGTCTTGCTGATCGAGGAGGTCAGGACACTTCGGCGGCGTGGTCTCCCGGACCCGAAACCGTGAGACCGAGCTGTCGGATCCGCGTCAGATTGTCCTCGACGCCGAACGCCGCGACGATCGTGCCACCCGCGAGACGAAACACATAGATCTCGTCGACGTCTTCGAACCGGCGCCCCGTCGGGGCGATCCCGAGCCACTCGCCCTCGTAGGTTCCCGAGCAGCGGAGATGGGCGACCACGGTCTCGCCCTCGGCGACGAGCGCCGCGACGGCCATCTGGAAGTCAGGGAACGCCGCGTCGAAGGGACGCACCCAGAGGCGGGCACGCTCGGCGAGCTCGCCGCTCGCGAGCTCGCCGACAGCGGCCTCGTCCCGCTCGTTGATCGCCTGGACGAAGCGCCGCACAAGCTGCTTGTTCCTGTGGAGTTCCACGTCATCCTCCCAACTTGCACCAATCGACAAGCTTCGATACTATAGACCTACATCGATATGGGAGAGCACAATGTCAGCGGTCGTTGAGCAAGATCTGCACGTGTTGTCGGTCGCCTGCTGTGCTCCTCTCGCAGCCCCCGACCTGAGCGACGACGAGGCCCTCGCGACCGCGGAGCTCTTCCGGGCTCTCGGAGATCCGGCGCGGGTGCGGATCGTGAACCTGCTCGCAACGCGCGGGGGCGAGCCTGTCTGCATCTGCAATCTCACCGAGCCGCTCAGGCTCACGCAGCCGACCGTCTCACACCATATGAAGAAGCTTGTCGAGGCGGGGCTCGTTGAACGCGAGCAGCGCGGCCGGTGGGCGTTCTTCACCCTCGAGCACGACGCCGTCGAGAGGCTGGCGACCGTCGCCGACCTGAAAGGAGCGTGCTGCTGATGACCACGACTACAGACCACCTGCGCGAAGAGGTGCGGCGCCGCTAC
>JACDBY010000169.1 GCA_013694685.1 Actinomycetota bacterium | reverse complement strand
CGATCGCCTCGGCGACGAGCTCGGCCTCGCGACCGGAGAGGTGGGGTGGAGAGAGGTAGATCCGCGCCACGGCGTCATCGACCCTAGATGGCAGACGCACGTTACGTCTTCACCACCGGACGTCCCGGCGGCCACTTTCCGGGCGTACGCCTACGCCTTCGATTGGCCTCGCGCGAACACGTTGCGGGCGGCGATACTTCGCCCATGGCACACGGCATGGTGTTTCTCGGGTTTGGCAAGTACGTGCGGGCCGACCGGATCTACGCGCTCGAGCCGATCGTCGGCGACGATCGAGGAAACGGTCGGCGGACGCTCGTCTGGGTCGAGGGGATCCCGGAGCCGATCGTCGCGTCGCGCACGCAGGAGACGATCCTCGAGGAGATCGACGAAAGCACGGAGTCGGGCTCCGTTGGCCGGCGGCGGTCACGGCGCGGTGCGCTGATGCGGCATCCGCAGCTCTTCGACGCCGAGTGACCTTCACCGAGCTCGTCGCGGGCAGCGTGCACGACGCCGCGCCGGCGCTGATCGGCTGGACGCTCCTCGTCGAGGGCGTCGGGGGCCGGATCGTCGAGGTCGAGGCGTACGCGCAGGACGACGAGGCGAGCCATTCCTTCCGCGGGCCGACCCGTCGCACCGAGGTGATGTTCGGCGATCCCGGGCGGCTCTACGTCTACCGCTCGTACGGGCTCCACTGGTGCGCCAACGTCGTCTGCGAGGAGCGCGGGCGCGGGGCGGCGATCCTGCTCCGCGCGCTCGAGCCAACGCACGGTCTCGAGCAGATGCGCGCTCGCCGCGGTACGGAAGACGTCAGGCAGCGCTGCGCCGGGCCGGGGCGGCTCACCCAGGCCCTCGGTGTCACGAGCGAACACAACGGGGCTGAACTGTCCCGCCTCCCGTTCGTGTTGCTCCCGCCGGTCGAGCCGGTCGCCGTCGAGCGAACGCCACGGATCGGGATCAGTCGCGCGGCGGAGAAGCTCTGGCGTTACACGGAGGACGGAACGCCGCACGCGTCGCGGCCAACCCGCCGTGCGTAAGGGCCGGACCTGTCCGGCCCGACAAGCGCCCCGTGGCACCCGGCGTGGGCTGGACAGGTCCGGCCCCTACGACGGACACGGTGGACACGGGGCTACGACGTCGAGCTGCGACCGACGAGCAGGGTGATCCGCAGACCGGGGCGGGCTGTGATCCCGGCCTCGACGCTCTGCTGCAGGACCGTGCCCGACGGGCCGTCGCCGTAGCGAACACGGAGCTTCAGGCGCAGCGCGCGGCTCTGCTCCCGCGCGTCGGGGAGGCTCGAGCCGACGAGGTTCGGGATCAGGCCGTTCGGAGCGGCGGAGACGAAGAGCCGCACGGTGCCGTTGGCGGAGAGGAAGCCGCCACCGCGGGGCTGCTGGCGGATGACCTGCCCGGGGACGGTCCGCGGCTCTGCAGGGACATAGACGACGTCCGGGCTGAGCGGGACGGACTCGAGCGCGACGCGGGCCGACTCGACCGAGCGACCGACGAGCACGGGGACGGAGACCTCGTTCGCATAGCACGTCGCGGTCGAGGCGGGGGGTGAGTCCGAAAAGTACGAGATCGCCCGCGTCCCCGGGCAGTAGCCGTTGTCGCGCCGCCACCGCCCGTCGCGGAAGACGACCCGGAAGGTCGAGGCCGGGAGGTACGGCGCGGGGTCGAACGAGCGCGGCGGCTCGTCGGCGAGCGCTCGCGTCATGAACGCCTTCCAGATCAGCGCCGGCAGAGTGCCACCGGAGACCGGCTCGCCGCCGAACTCCGTCTCCATCGGTCGGAGCTCGTTCGGATAGCCGACCCACACCGCGACCACGAGCTCGGGCGTGTAGCCGACGAACCAGGCGTCGCCGTAGTCGTCGGTCGTTCCCGTCTTGCCCGCCGCTGTCCTCAGACCGAGATCCGCGCGCCGGCCGGTGCCGCTCTCGACAACCTGCTCCAGAATCGCCGTGATGGTTTCCGCCTTCTCCCGCGAGAGCACCGGACGCCGGACGGGGAGGTTCTGCTGCACGCTTCCGTCCCGCCTGAACCGGACGGTTCGCACGACGCGGGGCCGATCGCCCGTGACCGACCCGTCGATCCGCTGGCCGTCGTTCGCGATCGTCGCGTACGCCCGCGTCATGTC
>JACDBY010000141.1 GCA_013694685.1 Actinomycetota bacterium | reverse complement strand
GAGAGCGTCTGTGGCTCGACGATCGACCGGCAGTGCGGCTCCTCGATGCAGGCCGCCTTCAACGCAACCGCCGCCGTCCAGGCCGGCCACCTCGACGTCGTCGTCGCCGCAGGCGTCGAGTCGATGTCGCGCGTGCCGATGGGCTCGAACTTGACGGCGAACGGGTTCGAGGGCTTTTCGCCCCGCCTCTACGAGCGTTGGGAGGTCGTGCCGCAGGGCATCTCGGCCGAGGTGATCGCCGACGAGTGGGAGCTGTCCCGCGAAGCGCTCGACGAGTACTCCTACGAGTCCCACCGGCGCGCGATCGCGGCGATCGACGAGGGACGGTTCGAGCGCGAGATCGTGCCCGTCGAGGTCGGTGCGGCCGGTGCCGCGGTACTCGTCGCCGTCGACGAGAGTCCCCGTCGCGACACCTCTCGCGAGAAGCTCGGCTCGCTCAAGCCGGCCTTCAAGGAGGACGGCAGGGTGACCGCGGGCAACTCGAGCGCGATCGTCGACGGCGCGGCCGCGATGCTCGTCACGAGCGAGGAGGCCGCCGGCAGGCTCGGTCTCGAGCCGCGCGCCCGCTTCCTCTCGTTCGGTCTTGCCGGCGTCGACCCCTATCGCATGCTCCACGGAAACCCCCTTGCCTGCGAGCGAGCGCTCGCGAAGGCAGGGCTCGGCTGGGACGAGATGGCGGTGATCGAGGTGAACGAGGCGTTTGCCTCGGTCGTGCTTCAGTTTCTGAAGGACACCGGGCTCCACGAGCGGTGGGAAGCCGGTGACGTGAATCCGAACGGCAGCGGGATCTCGCTCGGTCACCCGCTCGGGGCGACGGGCGCCCGCATCACGGCGACGCTGCTCGCAGAGCTCGAGCGGCGCGACGCCCGCCACGGGATCGCCTCGATGTGCATCGGGCAGGGTCAGGCGATCGCCGCGGTGCTCGAGCGCTTGTAGGGCACCGTCCCGGAAGTCACTCGCGCCGCCCTGACGGCTCGAGTCACCCCCAAAACTCGTGGACTCGAGGCGTGAAGCCTCGAATGCGCTAGGGCTCGAGCAGCTCGCGTTCCACGTCGGAGCTGACCTCGCGCGCGATCTCGACGAACGCGCGGGCCGCGGGAGACCGATGCCGGTCGCGGTGCCAGACGACGGCGATCGCGCGCCGGGGCATCTTCGGCACGAGACGAAGGACGCGCACGCGCTCGTCACCCGGAGCGGCGACCGCGAGGAGCGGCAAGAGCGCCACCCCGAACCCAGCGGTGACGAGGCCCTGAACGGTGCCGTTGTCGTCTGAGCGGAAGGCGTAGTCGACGTCGTAGCCGCGCTCCTCGAGCTCCCGCTCGACGACGAACCCACTCGAGCACGTGTTCGCACCGATCAGGACGTGGTCGCCGAGGTCGTCGAGCGAGGCCGACTTCCGCGCCGCAAGCGGGCTGTCGGCCGGGACGAGGAGCACGTACGGGTCGCTCATCAGCTCGAGTGCCTCGAACGGGCCGTCCGGAAGCGGGGGGCTGCAGAACGCGAGGTCGAGCTCGCCGGACTCGATCAGGCCGTACAGCTCGGGGTCGGTCGCAGGCTCGGAGAGCCCGAGCTCGATCCCCGGCCACTCGGTGCGAAAGCGACGCATGACGCCTGGGAGGACGCGCGCGCCGATCGACTGGTACGTGCCGACACGCAACATCCCGGTCTCTCCCGCGCGAAGCGCCGCGATGTCGGCTCGGGCTGCGTCGAGCCGGGCGACGATCGCCTCGGCGTGACGGAGGAGAAGAGCCCCGGCTTCGGTGAGAGACACAGCGCGGGGCCCGCCGGGCCGCTCGACGAGCGTCTCGCCGACGATCCGCTCGAGCGTCGCGATCTGCTGGCTGACGGCGGACTGGGTGTAGCCGAGGCTGTCGGCGGCCCGGCCGAACGACCCCTCGCGCGCCACGGCAGCAAGCGCCGCCAAGTGACGCAGCTCGACGCCCAACCATTGATCAGCTTGAGTGATCGTACTCATGAAAACATCGACTTGTCCTAATAGTACCTGCTCAGCGATGATCCGGCCATGGAAATCGTGCTCGTTCTCTTCTTCGTACTCGTCGGCCCGCTCGCGCTCCTCGCCGGACGCGACTCACGGATCGACGAGGTAGACCGGCGCCGCCGCTTCCAGGGATGACCTCGAGGTTGCCGGCGACCGTTGCGTCCGCGGTGGGCGGGCGCGGGTGGATACTGCGTGGG
>JACDBY010000107.1 GCA_013694685.1 Actinomycetota bacterium | reverse complement strand
GTGATCGTCGTCTCGAAACTCGGTCTCCACCGGTTCGACCAGGACGAGCTGCGCCTGCTCGAGGTGCTCGCAGGCCACGCGTCCGTGGCGCTCGTGAACGCGCGGCTGTACGAGCAGCAGCGTCGCGAGACCGAGAGCGCGAAGGCGTTGCTCGAGCTCGCGACGGAGCTCTCCGCCAGCACCGAGCTCGAGTCGGTTGCGACGCGGATCGCGGCCGGCGCGGCGAGGATCATGCATGCGCGACGCGCCTCGATGTGGATGCCGGTCGGTGGGACGGGCCTCATCGCGTGCTCCGCGACCTGGCAGGCCGATCCGACCGTGCCGTACTGGAAGGCGGGTGACGTCCTGCCCGAGGCCTTGGCTCACATGCTCGCGGCGTCGAACGGACCGTTCCTGCTCACGCGCGAGGAGCTCTCCCAACACGTGGAGGGCGTCGTCGACGAGGCGATCTGCGATGTGGCGGTCGTGGTCGCCTTCCCGGTTGCGAGCGCTGCCGGGGCCATCGCCGTCGAGCTCGACTCGGCCGACCCACTGGACGAGCGCCGCCGCGAGCTCCTCACCGGCATCGCCGCACAGGCGCGGCTCGCGGTCACGAACGCGCTCTCGTTCGAGGGGCTCGAGCGGACCTTCCTCGCCACGGTCGAAGCGCTTGCGAACGCGCTCGAGACGAAGGACGAGTACACCTCGTCGCATGCCAGGTGGATTCGCGATCTCTCCCTCCGGGTCGGCGCGGAGCTCGGCCTCGATGCCGCCGAGCTGAAGCGGATCGAGCTCGGGGCGCTCTTTCACGACATCGGCAAGATCGGGATCCCCGCCTCGATCCTCATGAAGGCGGGTCCGCTGACCGCCGACGAGCGCGCGGTGATCGAGCGTCACCCCGAGCTCGGCGAGCGCATCCTCGCGCCGATCGAGCAGCTCGCCGACGTCCGCCCGATCGTCCGGGCGTGTCACGAGCGATACGACGGCCGCGGCTACCCCGACGGGCTCGCCGGCGACGAGATCCCCCTCGAGGCGCGCATCATCTTCGCCTGCGACGCCTACCATGCGATGACGAGCGACCGTCCCTATCGCAGCGCGCTCCAACCCGACGAGGCGCTTCGGCGCCTGCGGGAGGCCTCGGGCACGCAGTTCGACCCCCGCGTCGTGGCCGCGTGCCTCGGCGTGTTCGGCCGCGGGCCGATCGCCGAGCCGTAGGGGCCGGACGGGTCCCGGCCCTACGCGACGCGGCGCAGGATGCGTAGCGCGCGAGCGACGACGGTCACGGTGGCGCGGGCCGCCAGGGTCGCCCCGTTCGGCGGGAGCTCGGGCTCCGCGGTCGAGAGCTCGGTCGCCCACCTACGCCCGAACCGGACGGGGGGGAGCGTGAACGTCACCGGCTCGCGCCAGGCGTTGAAGAGGACGATGAACGAGTCGTCGACGATCGGCTCGCCTTCGGTCGTCGGGGTCGGGATCTCCGCACCGTTCAGGAACGCACCGAGGGCGAGCGCATCGCCTCGGCTCCAGTCCGACTGCGTCATCCGGCGGCCGTCGGGCCGGAACCACCAGACGTCGGGCGCCCCCGAGCCTTGGCGGGTCTCGCCGCTCAGGAAGGCGGAGCGCCGGAACACGGGATGCTCTGCACGGAGCCGGGCGACCCGCTTCGTGAACGCGAAGAAGGCCTCGTCGCGCTCACCCTTCCCCCAGTCGAGCCACCCGAGCTCGTTGTCCTGGCAGTAGACGTTGTTGTTCCCGCCCTGTGAGTTCCGGCGTTCGTCGCCCGCGAGGAGCATGGGTGTCCCCTGCGAGAGGAGGAGGGTTACGAGCAGGTTCCGGGTCTGCCGGTCGCGGAGCGCGTTCACCTCCGGATCCGAGGTCTCGCCCTCGATGCCGCAGTTCCACGAGCGGTTGTCGTCCGTCCCGTCCCGGTTTCCTTCCCGGTTCGCCTCGTTGTGCTTCCGGTCGTACGAGACGAGGTCGCGCAGCGTGAAGCCGTCGTGGCAGGTGATGAAGTTGATCGAGGCGGCCGGGTGGCGGCCGTCGGCCTGGTAGAGGTCGCTCGAGCCGGTGAACCGCCGCGCGAACTCCGCGACGGCCGTGTGGCCGCGCCAGAAGTCGCGCATCGTGTCGCGATACATCCCGTTCCACTCCGACCACAGGATCGGGAAGTTCCCGACCTGGTAACCACCCGGCCCGACGTCCCACGGCTCCGCGATGAGCTTCACCTGCGAGAGCACGGGGTCCTGGTGGATCACGTCGAAGAAGGCGGAGAGCCGGTCGACGTCGTAGAACTCGCGCGCGAGCGCCGAGGCGAGGTCGAAGCGGAAGCCGTCGACGTGGCACTCGATCACGAAGTACCGGAGCGAGTCCATGATCAGGCGCAGCACCGACGGGTTGACCGGGTTCAACGAGTTGCCGGTGCCGCTGAAGTCGATGTAGTGCCGCTCGTCGCCGGGAACGAGACGGTAGTAGGCGGCGTTGTCGACGCCTCTGAAGCCGAGCGTCGGCCCCAGGTGGTTGCCCTCGGCGGTGTGGTTGTAGACAACGTCGAGGATCACCTCGAGACCGGCCTGGTGGAGCGCCTTCACCATGCCCTTGAACTCACGCACCTGCTCGCCGCGCGTTCCGGTGGCGGCATAGCCGGCGTGGGGCGCGAGGAACCCGATCGTCGAGTATCCCCAGTAGTTTGTCAGGCCTCGCTCGACGAGGAATTGCTCGTCGGCGATGTGGTGGACGGGGAGCAGCTCGACGGCCGTCACCCCGAGCTCCTGCAGGTAGGCGATTGCTGCCTCCGACGCAAGCCCGGCGTAGGTTCCGCGGAGGTCCTCGCGCACGCCCGGGAGCAGCTTCGTAAAGCCCTTGACGTGGAGCTCGTAGATGACGGTCTCGGCCCACGGGCGGCCGAGCCGAAGGTCTCCCTCCCAGTCGAACGACTCGTCGATCACGACGCAACGCGGGATGGCGGGTGCGGAGTCCGAGTTGTCGCGGACGTCCTCTCCCTCGGGGGCGTAGGCGAGGACGCGTGCCCGGTCGAACCGGATCGGGCCTTCGATCGCCTTCGCGTACGGGTCGATCAGCAGCTTTGCGGGGTTGAAGCGCCGACCCGCGGCCGGCTCCCACGGACCGTGGACGCGGTAGCCGTACCGCTGGCCTGGATGGACGTCCGGGAGGTAGCCGTGCCAGTTGTGCGCCGTCTGGTGACGCAGCTGGACGCGCTCCTCCGTGTCGTCGTCGTCGTAGAGGCAGAGCTCCACACGCTCGGCGTTCTCGCTGAAGAGCGAGAAGTTCGTCCCGCGCCCGTCCCAGCTCGGACCGAGCGGGAACGGTACGCCCGGCCAGACTGTGCGTGTCACCGGCGCACCCTAGACGCGGGCGCGGACGGCCCTATCCGGCAGCCTCCGCCCTCCGCAGGCCGCGGACGCCCCACACCGCGAAGGCCGCAATCATCGCGAGGGCGACGGCGAACGCGAGCGCGATGCCTGCCGGATCACCCGCGATCAGGCTCCGGCCCGCCTCGAGCACGTACGTCACCGGGTTCACGGCGGCAACCGTCTCGATCCATCCGCTCAGGAGGTCGACCGGGACGTAGACGGGTGCGAAGAAGAGCGTCAGGAACACGGGCATCTGCATCAGCGGACCGGCCTGGATCGAGCGGAAGCGGAACGCGATCCCCGCCGACCAGAGGAGACCCGAGACATTGACGAGGAGCGCGAGCGCGTAGAGGCCGACGATGTCGACCGGCCCGCCGCCGACGTCCATCCGCGCGACGAGCGCGATGATCGTCAGGAGTGTCGCGGTGAAGCTCCATCGCACGAGCGCCGCGATCGCGTAGCCGAGGACGATCCCGAGGCGGTTCGGCGAGGCGAGCAGGAGTCGCTTGCCGAAGCCTCCCTCGAAGTCCCGCGCAATCCCGAAACCGGTGAAGACGCCGCCGAAAGCCGCCGACTGGAGCAACACGAAGACGAACTGGAACGACGTGTAGTCCCCCTCGTAGTCGAAGCCGGGCACCTCCCCCACCTGGGAGAGCCCACCGGCGAAGGCCGTGAAGAAGAAGAGCGGGAAGAGCACGCTCGGCATCAGCAGCGACGGGGTCGTGAAGACGTTGTGCAGCGTGCGCCACGCGACCCCGCTCGCGACAGGCCAGAGCCGGAGGCTCACGTGCGCGTCATCCTCTCCCGTAGCGCCCATGACGCGAGCGAGAGCGAGAGCACCGCGATCGCTACCGCGATCCCAAAGCCGAGCGCGAGCGCGCGACCGTCCCACCCCTCGATGATCAGGCTGCGGACGCACTCGATCAGATACGAGACCGGGTTCACGGTCGCGGCGAAGCGGAACCAGTCGACGGCGATCAGGTCACGCGGGGTGTTCATCGAGGAGATGAAGAGGAAGACGAAGAGGAGCGGGAACATCCCCTGGACGGCCTCTCCGGTTCCCGTGCGGAGCGCGAGGAACGAGCCGAGCGCGCCGAAACCGAGCGAGACGACGAGCGAGAAGACGAGAAGGACCGCGATTCCGCCGATTCCTGCGGCGAAGTCGACTCCGACGACGAGCCCGACCGTGATGTAGAAGACCGACTGGATCAGGCCGAGCACGACGATCCCCGCGAGCTGGCCGACGAGGAGCGACGAGCCGCGCATCGAGGTCAGCGAGAGCCGATTGAGAAAGCCGGTCTGGACGTCGCGGGCGAGATCGGTGCCGGCGTTCATCGTCGCGAAGAGGGCGCCCTGGACGAAGGGCACGGCGAGCGCGAAGGCGAGGAACGAGTCGGTCGGGAAGCCCGGCAGGAGCGTGGACGGCTCGAGCCCGGCGGCGTTCACGAACATGAGCGCGACCGGGAAGACGAGCGGTGGGATCGCGAGTGCGGGCTGGCGGAGCGTGCGTCGGATCGAGCGGCCCGCGACCGCGGCGATCTGGGTCGCGAGCACGTCCACGGACGAACGGGGCGCGAAAACCTCGGTGGCGCTCATCACCCCGCCGGCTGCGGCGCAGACTCCTCCGCCTCGGCTGCGCCCTCGAGCGTGCGCCCTGTCTTCGCGAGGAAGACGTCGTCGAGCGACGGCGCGCGCAGCTCGACGTCGTGCAGCGCGAGACCCTCGGCGTCGACCCCGCGGACGACATCGGCGAGCCCGTAGCCGCCATGGAGCCGTACGGCGAGGTCACCGTCGCCGAGCGGGTCGCCGAACTGCGCGAGCAGGCTCGCGATCCGGGCGCGATCCGTCTCTCGCTCCGGGATCGCGTGCACGCTCGGCCGACCGATCTCGGCCTTGAGCGCCGCGGGCGTTCCCTCGGCGACGATCCGGCCGTGGTCGATGATCCCGACTCGGTCGGCGAGGACGTCCGCCTCCTCCAGGTACTGGGTCGTCAGGAAGACCGTCACCCCGTCCTCGCGCGCGAGCCTGGCGACCTCGTCCCAGAGCGCCGTCCTGCTCTGCGGATCGAGGCCGGTCGTGGGCTCGTCGAGGAAGAGGACACGCGGTCGGTGGACGAGGGCGAGCGCGAGATCGAGGCGTCGTTTCATGCCACCCGAGTAGCCGCCGACCTTCCGGTCTGCCGCCTCGGTGAGACCGACGCGGATGAGGAGCTCCTCGCCGCGCGCTTTTCGCTCCTTGCGCGGCAGGCCCTGCAGCATCGTCTGAAGACGCAAGTGGTCGCGGCCCGTGAGCAGGTTGTCGAGCGCCGCTTCCTGCAACGCCGCCCCGATCATCGAGCGAACTTGCGGCCCCTCGTGGACGACGTCGTAGCCTGCGACCTTCGCGGTGCCGTCGGTCGGCGGGAGCAGCGTCGTCAGCATCAGCACCGTCGTGGACTTGCCCGCCCCGTTCGGCCCGAGGAACCCGTAGATCTCGCCGGGCTCGACGCGAAGGTCGATCCCGTCGACCGCCCGCGGGCCCTTCTTGAACTCGCGCACGAGCCCCTCGACGACGATGCTGTTGTCCGCGTTCACCACTCAGACGCTAGTCGTAGTGCTGGCGCACGGGCCTAGAGCACGTGTCCGATTGAAGTGGGACACAGGGGGTGTGTCCGACTTCAGTCGGACACCTGCTCGTCGCCCTCGGGCGCGAGCCACACCGCTGCGAGCGGCGGCAGGGTCACCCCGGCCGAGAAGGGCCGGCCGTGGCTCGGCTCGGCGACCGCCTCGACACCGCCGAGGTTCCCGACACCCGAGCCGCCGTACTCCGAGGCGTCGGTGTTCAGCACCTCGCGCCAGGTGCCGCCCGTCGGCAGCGGCACGCGCCAGTGGTGGCGTACGACGGGCGAGAAGTTGACGAGGCACGCGAGCAAGCGCTCGCCGTCCGCGGAGCGGCGCAGGAACGCGACCGTGTTGTCCTCGCGCGCGTCCCCGACGAGCCACTCGAAGCCCTCCGGGCGGAAATCGACCTCCCAGAGCGCCCGCTCGGCCCGGTAGGCACGGTTGAGATCGGCGAGGCAGCGGCGAACACCTTCATGGAGCGGATAGTCGAGCACGTACCAGTCGAGATCGCGCCCCTCCGACCACTCCGTCCCCTGCCCGAGCTCGCCGCCCATGAAGAGGAGCTGCTTGCCCGGATGCGCCCACATGTGGCCGTAGAGGGCGCGGAGGCAGGCGAACTGCTGCCACTCGTCGCCGGGGAGCTTCCGCAGGAGCGAGGCTTTCCCGTGCACGACCTCGTCGTGCGAGAGCGGGAGCACGAAGTTCACGTCCCAGGCGTAGACGAGGGAGAACGTCAGCGCATCGTGGTGCCAGCGGCGGTGGACGGGTTCGTGGGCGACGTACCCGAGGGTGTCGTGCATCCATCCCATGTTCCACTTGAACGTGAAGCCGAGGCCGCCGCTCTCCGTCGAGCGCGTGACACCGGGCCAGGCCGTCGACTCCTCCGCGGTCATCGAGACGCCCGGATGCGTCGCATGGACGACGGCGTTCAGCTCCTGGAGGAAGCCGACAGCCTCGAGGTCCTCGCGGCCGCCGTAGCGGTTCGGCACCCACTCGCCGGGAGCGCGCGAGTAGTCGAGATAGAGCATCGAGGCGACACCGTCGACCCGGAGGCCGTCGGCGTGGAACTCCTCGAGCCAGTAGAGCGCGTTCGCGACGAGGAAGTTGCGCACCTCGTGGCGCCCGTAGTTGAAGACGAGCGTCCCCCACTCCGGATGTGCGCCGCGCCGTGGATCGGCGTGCTCGTAGAGGGCGGTTCCGTCGAAGCGCCTCAAAGCCCAGTCGTCGACGGCGAAGTGGGCGGGCACCCAGTCGAGGACGACGCCGATCCCGGCGGCGTGCATGTGGTCGACGAACGCCCGCAGGTCGTCCGGCTCGCCGAGGGTCGACTGCGGTGCGTAGAAGCCCGACACCTGGTAGCCCCACGAAGGGCCGTAGGGGTGCTGCATCACCGGCAGGAGCTCGACATGCGTGAAGCCGAGCTCGGTGACGTGGTCGGCGAGCTCCTCGGCGAGATCGCGCCAGCCGAGTCCGCGGCGCCACGAGCCAGGGTGCACCTCGTAGATCGAGAGGGGCTCCGAGAGCGGCTCCGCCCGCTCGCGCCGCTCCATCCACGCAGCGTCCGCCCAGACGTGACGTGACCGGTAGACGAGCGAGGCGGTGCTCGGCGGCACCTCGGCGCGGAACGCAACCGGGTCCGCCTTGAGTCGCGTGACGCCGTCGTGCCCGTGCACCGAGAGCTTGTACGGCTGACCCTCGCGGGCATCGCCTGCTGTTCCAACCCAGACTCCGGACGAGCCCTGCGGGTTGAGCGGGTCGGCGCCTTCGGCCCAGCCGTTCCAGTCGCCGACGACCGAGATCCGTCGCGCGCTCGGCGCCCAGACGGCGAAGCGGACGCCGCCCTCGTCCTGAACATGGGCGCCGAGCTGCTCCCAGAGCCGCTCGTGGCGACCCTCGCCGATCAGGTGGAGATCGAGCTCACCCGGCCGGGTCATGGGCCAACCTCTGCGAGGCGAAGGCGAGCGACGCTCACGCGGGAGTCTCCAGCATCCGGAGCAGCCCGATGACCGGAATCGTCGCCCAGTCGGGCCGGTTGCGGGCCTCGTAGCGCAGCTCGTAGACGAGCTTCTCGAGCTCGTAGAGCGCGAGCAGCCGGTCGAACCCGACACGGCTCGGCGGCAGGAGCCGCTCTTCCGCGGTCGCGAGGTACCCGTCCAGGAAGGCCGTCCGGCAGGCCTCGACCCAGCTGGACGGCGCCTCGGTGCCGTTGAGCAGGAGCGCGGCGTCGGCGGCGAACGCGAACGATCTGGTCATCCCGGCGAGGTCGCGGAGGGGCGAGCGCTTGCGGCGCCGCTCGGGAAGCGAGCGGGCGGGCTCGCCCTCGAAGTCGATCACGATCCAGTCCTCGCCGGTCGACCAGAGCACCTGACCGAGGTGGAAGTCGCCGTGCGTCCGGATCGCGAGACCGGCCGGGCCGACCGCTGCGAGCTCCTGCACGAGGTCGCGGAGGTCTTCGGAGCGGTGCGCGACCGCACCGAGCGCGTCGTCGTCCGGGAGCGTCGCAAAGGTCGCGACGATCTCCTCGTCGATCGCCGCGACGACGAGGCCGAGCGCCTCGCCGCTCGGTTCCTCGGGCGTGAAGTGGGGGTCGGCGTCGTTGGCGGCGAGCGCGGTATGCATCCCCGCGGTGACCTCGCCGAGCCGCCAGGCACGATCCGGGAGCCACGACGGATCGTCGGCCAGCGACTCGAGCGCGAGCGCCCAGCCGTCGCCGGTCGCCGGCACGAGGGCGGTGATCGAGGCGAGCGCCGTCTCGAGCGGCGGCCCGGCCGTCTCCAGCAGGCCCTCGAGCCGGGGAGCGTTCGCAAAGCGCGCCACCGCAAGTGCGCGAAGCAGCTCGAGCTCGGGGTTCGGCCCGGCCTCGAGCCGGCGGTAGAGCTTCAGGACGTGCAGCTCATCGAGGACGACGGAGCTGTTCGACTGCTCGACGCCGATGGGACGGACGCGCGCACCCTTGGCCGGCACGCCCGCGAGCGCTGCGATCCGCGTCGCCACCTCCGGCCGGTCGAAGGCGTCGACGGCATCGTCACCGCCGAGCGCGACGAGGTAGTGCTCGTGGGTGCCCGCGGGGAAGCGCACCTCGACGATCGCGAGCGCGACCGTCTCGTCCGCAACGGGGACGTCGACGACCTCGGCGCCCTCGGGAGCCAGACCCTTGGCACCGAACCAGCGCGCATCGCCGACGATGGCGAGCAGCTCGTCGCTCCCGAGCGTGCGTGGGTCACGCATCGGTGCCCTCCTCGGGGAGCATGAACCAGTAGAAGCCGCGCGGCCCGAAGGTCAGCAGGTAGGGAAGCTCGCCGATCGGCGGAAACGACGTGTGCCCGGTCATCTCGACGGGTGTTCGCCCCCGGAAGCGCGAGAGGTCGAGCTCCACGGCCTGCGCCGAGCGCGCGAGGTTGTGCACGCAAAGCACCGTGTCGTGCTCCGACTGCCGGATGTGCGCGAAGACCCGCGAGTTCGAGGTCTCGAGCGCTTCGTAGCTCCCGAGCCCGAAGACGGGGTGTTCCTTCCTGAGCGCGACGAACCGCTGCAGCCAGCGGAGGAGCGAGGTCGGCGAGCGGAGCTGCGCCTCAACGTTCACCGACTGGAAGCCGAACACGGGATCCATGAGCGGCGGCAGGTAAAGCTGGGCGAAGTCGGCGCGCGAGAAGCCCCCGTTCCGGTCGCCCGTCCACTGCATCGGCGTCCGGACGCCGTCGCGGTCGCCGAGGTAGAGGTTGTCGCCCATCCCGATCTCGTCGCCGTAGTAGAGGACGGGCGAGCCCGGCAGCGAGAAGAGGATCGCGTGCATCAGCTCGATCTCGTCGCGGCCGCCGTCGAGGAGAGGCGCCAGCCTGCGCCGGATCCCGACGTTGAGCTTCATCCGCGGATCCATCGCGTACTCCGCGTACATGTAGTCGCGCTCCTCGTCGGTCACCATCTCGAGCGTCAGCTCGTCGTGGTTGCGGAGGAAGAGTCCCCACTGGCAGTTCGCGGGGATCGGTGGCGTCCGGTCGAGGATCTCGACGATCGGCCGCGCCTCCTCGCGCCGGAGCGCCATGAACATCCGCGGCATGACCGGGAAGTGGAAGGCCATGTGGCACTCGTCGCCCTCGCCGAAGTAGTCGACGACGTCCTCGGGCCACTGGTTCGCCTCGGCGAGCAGCACCCGGTCCGAGTACGCCGCATCGACCTCCGCGCGAACGCGTTTGAGGAAGGCGTGGGTGGCCGGCAGGTTCTCGCAGTTGGTGCCCTCTTGCTCGAAGAGGTACGGCACCGCATCGAGACGGAAGCCGTCGAGCCCGAGGTCGAGCCAGAAGCGAAGGGCGTCGAGCATCGCGTCGCCGACATCTGGGTTCTCGTAGTTGAGGTCGGGCTGGTGGTGGTAGAAGCGATGCCAGAAGTAGGCCTCGCGCTGCGGGTCGTAGGTCCAGTTCGACTGCTCGCTGTCGACAAAGATGACGCGCGCGTCCTCGTAGCGGTGGACGGTGTCGGACCAGACGTACCAGTCGGCCTTCGGCGAGTCCGCGCCGAGGCGCGACTCCTGGAACCACGGGTGCTCGTTCGAGGTGTGGTTCATGACGAAGTCCGTGATCACGCGCATCCCGCGCTCGTGGGCCGACTTGACGAACGCGGCGAACTCGTCCACCGTCCCGAACTCGGGGCTGACCGTCAGGAAGTCCGAGACGTCGTAGCCACCGTCGCGGAGCGGCGAGGGATAGAAGGGCAGGATCCAGATGCAGTCGATCCCGAGCCACTGGAGGTAGTCGAGCTTGGAGCGGAGACCGCGGAAGTCGCCCATCCCGTCGTCGGAGGAGTCGAAGAACGCGCGCGTGTGCAGCTCGTAGAAGACCGCCGTCTTGAACCAGTCGGGCTGCGCCTCGAACCAGTGCTCGCTCATGCCTTTGCCGCCGAGCAGGATTCGGCCCCGTGTCGGGCCTCAGTCCGACACGTGCTCTTCATCCCTCCCCGGATGCCGGCACAGAGCACGTGTTCGACAGAACTCGGACACCGCATCAACGGGCCATCTCCAGCACGTGCGACTGGCCAGGCCCGAGGCGCACGTAATTCCGGTTTCCCCACTCGTAGCTCTCGCCCGTCAACCCGTCGCTCGCCTGGAACGTCTGGGGAAGCCCGAGAGACGGCGGGATCACGCAGACGCCGTCGTGCATCGCGTACGGGTCGAGGTTGCAGACGCAGAGCACGACGTCGTCGTCGAGGTCGCGCGCGTAGGCGAGCAGGTGCTCGCTCTCGGTCTCGAGCCACGTAAGCCGCTCGAGCCCGGCACCCGTGAGCGCGCGATGCGCACGCCGGATCTCGTTGAGGCGCTTGACGAGCGGCAGGAGGATGCCGTCGAGCGACCGCTCCTTCAGCTCGTACTTCTCCGAGTCGAGGTACTCCTCGCTCCCCGGTCGCAGCGGGACGTTCTCGCAGCGTTCGAAGCCGGAGTAGATCCCGTAGCTGGGCGAGAGCGTCGCCGCGAGGACGAGCCGCGACTCGAATGCGGGCCGACCGCCCTCCTGCAGCGTCGCGTGGAGGATGTCCTGCGTGTTAGGCCACAGGTTGGGTCGCAGGTAGGTCGACCACGAGCGGAGCTGCTCGACGAGCTCGACGAGCTCGCCCTTCGTCGACTTCCACGTGAAGTACGTGTACGACTGCGAGAAGCCCGCCTTGCCGAGCAGCGTCATCATCGACGGGCGCGTGAACGCCTCCGAGAGGAAGACGGTCTCCGGATGGCGCTTCCGCACCTCGCCGATCAGCCACTCCCAGAACGGCACCGGCTTCGTGTGGGGGTTGTCGACACGGAACACGGTCACGCCGAGCTCGCACCAGCCCAGCACGGCCTCGAGGACCGCCTTCCAGAGACCCTTGCGATCCTCGGTGTCCCAGTCGAGGTTGTGGATGTCCTGGTAGCGCTTGGGAGGGTTCTCCGCGTACTTCAGCGAGCCGTCGGGGCGGTGCTGGAACCACTCCGGGTGCTCCCTGAGCCAGGGGTGGTCGGGCGAGCACTGCAGCGCGAGGTCGAGCGCGAGCTCCATGCCGTGCTCGTGCAGGTCTGCGACGAGCGCGCGGAGGTCGGCCTTGTCGCCCAGGTCGGGGTGGATCGCGTCGTGACCGCCCTCGCGGCCGCCGATCGCCCACGGACTCCCGACATCCCCGGGCTCGGCCTGCTCGGTGTTGTTCCGGCCCTTGCGGTTCGTGCGCCCGATCGGATGGATCGGCGGGAAGTAGACGACGTCGAAGCCGAGCTCCGCGAGCTCCGGGACGATCTGCGTGACGCCTTTGAAGCCGCCCCAGGAGCGTGGGAAGAGCTCGTACCACGCTCCCGAGCGCGCCAGCTCGCGCTCGACCTCGAGCTCGAGCGGCGCGCTCCGGGCGGAGCCGTGACGATCGCGCGCGCCGAGCGCGGCGGCGGCCCCGCGCCAGTCCTCGATCGCACCCACGCCGAAGAGCGCGGCGCCCTCGGAGAGCTCCCCGGCGAGATCCGCTTGGCCCGCGGCGACCTTCCGGTCGTGCTCGTCGAGCCAGCCTACGTGCCTGTCGACCCATGCCTCGAGCTGGAACCGGTGGCGGCCCGCCGCGTCGACGACGAAGGAGCCGGCGTATCGATCGGATCCGAGGGCGACGAGCGGAGCCTCGCGCCAGCGTCCCGAACCGCGCCGATAGCGGATCACGGCACGAACGACCTCGTGCCCGTCGCGCACGATCGTCGCCCCCACCTCGACCCGGTCACCGACGCAGGCCTTCGCGGGCCAGCGGCCGCAGTCGACCTGTGGTGTGACCTCGGAGATGGAGATCCGCTCAGCGGGCACGTCGCGTACACGGTAAACAGTCGCGCGTGCCGCTGGATCGGTCACTCGGCGTTCAGCTCCACCCCACCTCGCTGCCGGGCGGGCGTCTCGGGCCGGAGGCGTTCGCGTTCGTGGACTGGCTCGCGGCGGCCGGGGCGACCTGGTGGCAGGTGCTCCCGCTCAATCCACCCGACTCGGTCGGGTCGCCGTACACGTCGTCCTCCGCGTTCGCGGGCTGGGGCGGTCTCCTGGCCGACCCGGACGCCACCGTCGACGGTCGCGCCCTCCGCGTGTTCCGGGACGCCCAGAAGGCGTGGATCGACGACTGGGCAGCGTTCGCCGGGCCGGGCGCGGTCGAGGAGCAGGTGCGGTTCGAGCGGGAGTGGCGAGAGCTCCGCGCGTACGCGGCCGCGCGTGGGGTCCGGATCGTCGGCGACGTCCCGATCTACGTCGCGATCGACGGTTGCGATCACCGCGCCCATCCGGAGCTCTTCCTCCCCCTGGACGAGGTCGTTGCGGGCGCTCCACCGGACGGGCTGAACGCGATCGGACAGCTGTGGGGCAATCCACTCTACGACTGGGACGCGCTGGCACGCACCGGCTATCGCTGGTGGATCGAGCGCATGCGCCGCATCCTCGAGCTCGTCGATCGGTTCCGGATCGACCATTTCCGTGCCTTCGCGGGCTACTGGACGGTGGCGGCCGGGGCGGCGACCGCTCGCGAGGGCTGGTGGTCGCGCGGCCCCGGGAAAGCCGTCTTTGACGCGGCCACGGTGGAGTTGGGCGAGCTGCCGGTGATCGCCGAGGATCTCGGCGTGATCACGCCTGACGTGCACGCGCTCCGCGATGCCCTGGGCTTCCCTGGGATGGTCGTCCTGCTCTGGTCGTTCGTCGGACCCGCCTCGAACCTCCACCGCATGGATCGCCACCGCGTGAACCAGGTCGTCTACACGTCGACCCACGACACGGACACGCTCGCAGGGGCCACGGGCGAGACCGACGTCTGGCCCTTCGTCGAGCTCGCGCTCTCGTCACGGTGCGCCCTCGCCGTGGTGCCCGTGCAGGACGTCCTCGGGCTCGGGAGCGAGGCCCGGATGAACACGCCCGGCGTCGTCGGTGGCAACTGGGCGTGGCGCCTCGAGGAAGGCCAGCTGACTGCCGCCCACGCGAAGCGACTCCGGGCGGCGGCCGAGGCGAGCGGCCGCACATGACGGCGCGGGCCGTGATCGTTCGACGGCGGAACATCGTAGGGGCCGGACCTGTCCGACCCTCCTGGGTCGAGGCATCGAGCGTCGGGCCTGGGACCGTGCAACGGTACGCGGCACCTGCGGGCCGGACAGGTCCGGCCCCTACGTCAAAACAAGATCTGCAGGGCGGTATCCGGCGGGCAACCGCGCTCGAGGAGAGAGATCGCGCGGTGCAGGTCGACGTCCCGGTCGAGCGCGAGCACGAGAGCGGCCTCGGCGTCGTAGCCGGCCGCGAGGAGTCGCTCGACGCGCCAGGACGTGACACCGTCACGCTCTCGCTCGGCGCGGCTCGGGGCGATCGGTGTCCTGGTCGTCATCGCATAGAAGAGAACGCTGGACATGTGTGGAGACCCTCAAGGGGCGTTAGCAAATCGTTCTCGCCAGGTTGCGATCACGTTGCGCCGGGCTCGTCCTCCTCGACGAACCGGAGCCGCGCCGCGACCGTCGGCTGGCCGTCTCGCTCGTAGACGACGTCGACCGAGTCGTTGCGCCCGTACGAGCCGGCGATGCCGAGCACCATCGAGGTCCAGCGGGCGAGACCGACCTTCTCCTTGGTGAGCGCCCGCTCGAAGACGAGCGCCCCGTCACGGACGACGTAGTCCGATCCTTCGCGCTGCTCGACGCCGTTCAGGAACACCTGGAACGGGCGCCGGACGTCGGGCGGGAGGACGACGCGGGTTCGGCTCATGCGCTCGGGCACCTCCGTAGAATGGCAGCCCGTGCGCCCGAAGCTCCTCGCGACGACCGCACTGCTCGCTCTGGGGCCGTCGATCGCTGCTCCTGCCGCATGGGCCGACGGCGACGATCCTGGGCTTGGGCCGGAGGATCCCGCCTCACCGGGGGCCGAGCGGATCGCCGACACGTACTGGGTGATCACGGGCTTCATGGGGCTCGTCTTCCTCGCGGTCTTCGTGCCGCTCGTCGTCTTCGTGGTCAAGTACCGACGACGCGGACGCGACCGGTACGCGGACGGGCTGCAGGTCTACGGGTCGACGCGACTCGAGCTCACCTGGACGCTCGTGCCCGTCGGGATCGTCGCGATCCTGATCGGCTTTGTCGTGCTCGCGCTGCCCAGCCTCAACGACTTCGCGAAGGGCTACGGCGGCAAGACCGAGGAGGTGACGGTCATCGGGAAGCGCTTCTACTGGAGCTACGAGTACGGGAACGGCGTGCTCACCATCGACCGGCTCCGGCTGCCGCTCGGGCGGAACGTGCGGCTCGACGTCACGGGCGGCGAGAACGATGTGATCCACAGCTTCTGGGTGCCCGCGCTCGGCGGGAAGTTCGACTCCATCCCCGGAGAGACGAATACCTTCTACTTCGTCCCGACCGAGCGTGGGACGTTCAAGGGCGTCTGCGGCGAGTTCTGCGGGCTCGAGCACACCGAGATGACCATCACGGTCGAGGTGCTCGAGGCGTCCGAGTACGACCGCTGGGTTCGCGAGGAGGCGGGGCGCCAGCGGGACGGCACCTCCCAGCTCGGGCGGGAGACCTTCGAGGGCGCCTGCGCAAAGTGCCACGGGCTCGCGGGAGAGGGCGACGTCGGCCCGAGGATCGCGGGAAACGCGTTGATCGGCGACCGCGACGCGCTCGTCCGGCTCCTCGAGGAGGGGCGCGGCAAGATGCCGGCGGTGGGCGCCGGGTGGGAGGACCGACAGTACGACGCGCTCTTCGACTACCTCGAGAAGGAGCTCGGCCAGGGGGGTGACGCGGATGGCAGCTGATCCGGCTCGGGTCGCCATCCCGTCCTGGCAGCGCGGCCGGTACGCCAGCTGGCTCGTCACGGTCGACCACAAGCGCATCGGGATCCTCTACATCACGACGAGCCTCGCGTTCTTCCTCGCCGGGGGCGTCCTCGCCCTGCTCATGCGCATCCAGCTCGCCCAGCCAGGGACGGACTTCATCACGCACGACGGATACAACCAGCTCTTCACGATGCACGGGACGACGATGATCTTCCTCGTCGTCGTGCCGATCCTGGCGGGCTTCGGCAACTTCCTCGTGCCGCTCATGATCGGCGCCCGCGACATGGCGTTCCCGCGGCTGAACGCGCTCTCCTACTGGCTCTTCCTCTTCGGCGGGATGGTGCTCTACTCGAGCTGGTTCGCGAGCGGCGGGGCGCCTAAGGCCGGCTGGTACAGCTATCCGCCGAACTCGGTCTACGCCGACGGGACGGGCCAGGACCTGTGGATCCTGTCGCTCCACATCTTGACGCTGTCCTCCATCTTCGGCGCGATCAACTTCGTCGTCACGATCGCGAACATGCGCACGCGCGGCATGTCATGGATGCGCATGCCGCTCTTCGTCTGGGGGATCTTCACCTACGCGGTCCTCCTCGTCCTCGCGCTGCCGCTGCTCTCGGTGGGCCTCACGATGCTCCTCGCCGACCGCCAGTTCGACACGGGATTCTTCGTGCCCGATGAGGGCGGCAACGCGGTCCTCTACCAGCACATCTTCTGGGCGTTCGGGCATCCCGAGGTCTACATCATGATCCTGCCCGTCTTCGGGATGATCTCGGAGATCATCCCCGTGTTCGCGCGCAAGCCGATCTTCGGCTACAGGGTGCTCGCGATCGCGACAGTCGCGGTCGCGTTCCTCTCGATGCTCGTTTGGGGGCACCACATGTTCACGGTGGGGATGGCGCTCCCCCTGCAGGTGTTCTTCATGGTGGCGTCCATGGCGATTGCGATCCCGACCGGCGTCAAGATCTTCAACTGGGTCGCGACGCTCTGGCGGGGGAACATCAGCTTTGACACGCCGATGCTCTTCGCGCTCGGCTTCATCGCGGTCTTCACGATCGGCGGCATCTCGGGGATCTTCCTCGCCGCGTTCCCGTTCGACTGGCAGGTGCACGACTCGTACTTCGTCGTCGCACACCTGCACTACGTGCTCTTCGGCGGCTCGATGCTCGGCGTCTTCGCCGGGCTCACGTACTGGTGGCCGAAGATCTTCGGGCGGCTGCTCGACGAGCGGCGCGGCAAGATCGCGTTCGCCCTCATCTTCGTCGGGTTCAATCTCGCATTCTTCCCGATGCACATGCTCGGGCTGGGCGGGATGCCGCGCCGTGTCTACTCGTACGACGAGGGGACGTTCTTCGAGGTGTACAACATGATCTCGACGATCGGGTCGTTCGTGATGGGTCTCGGCATCCTCGTCCTCGTCCAGAACTTCTGGCGCAGCCGAAACGGCCGCCGTGCGGGCAACGACCCCTGGCAGGCGAACACCCTCGAGTGGTACACGACGTCGCCGCCGCCGCCGCACAACTTCGACGAAGTGCCCTACGTGACGAGCGCCCGCCCTCTCCGGGATCTCCGGCGACGGCTCGAGCGGAGACCCGAGGCGACATGAGAACCGATCGGGCGCCCGGGCCGCTCCTGCGGCTCACGATCGTCGGCGCGGCGCTCGCCGCCGGGCTCGTCGTCGCGAGCGCCGCGCTCGAGCTCGGTCGCGCCC
>JACDBY010000074.1 GCA_013694685.1 Actinomycetota bacterium | reverse complement strand
GTCGAGCAGGCGGCTCGGGCGGCGTCGGTCGCGCGTGCCACCGCGTACCGCTACTTCCCGAATCAACGCGCCCTGCTCGAAGCGACGCTGCCGCAGCTGACCCAACCGTCACTGCTCGGTGACGCACCACCCGAGGGCGCAGCGGAGCGCCTCGGGCTGGTGGTCGAGGCGATCGTGCAACAGGCGGTGGAGCACGAGCCGGCGCTGCGCACCATGCTGCGGCTCTCGCTCCAGCCAGACCGGGGC
This sequence comes from Actinomycetota bacterium, assembly GCA_013694685.1. Classification (GTDB taxonomy): domain Bacteria; phylum Actinomycetota; class Thermoleophilia; order Gaiellales; family Gaiellaceae; genus Gaiella. The sequence continues at coordinate 3,943 of JACDBY010000074.1, read as the reverse complement.
GACCGCGGCGACCTGACCTTCCGCAAGGGCCGCCGCATCACCTGGATCGGCGAAGCGCTCGAACCGCTGCAGGCACGGCTCACCAGACGAGACTTCGATCGCCTCGTCCACGCGATCGCGGCGGCCGTCGGTATCGACGCTCTCGTCTGGCTCACCGACGTCGCCGGCCTACGGCGGGCAGAGGCGGTCGAGGTCATGCGCTGGTCTTCGCGCACTCTGCTGCGCGCGGCGCTCGACGAGTTGAGCAACGGCTAGCAGGCCGTTAGCCGGAGAACTCAGTCGCCGAGGTGCTCGACGGCAGCGAGGAGACGAGCATGACGAGCAGCGCGAGGAACGCCACGCACACCCAGAGCACCGCGTCGAACGAGCCGGTCACGTCGCGCACGGCGCCGAGCAGGAACGGCGAGACCGCGCCGATCGAGTAGCCGACGCCGAGCATTAACGCGACGAGCGCGGCAACCCGCTCGCGTGCGTGCTCGAGATCGAGCGGCAGCGTCATCACGAGGGCGAACATCCCACCCTGCGAGACGCCCGCGAGCAATGCCCAGCCGTACCCCGCCACGGGCAGGGCGACGAGCCCCACGCCGCCCGTCACGAAGAGGAGGCTCAGCCCCACGAGCCAGGGCCGGCGGCCGCCGTGCCTGTCGGAGAGCCAGGGCACGACGAACGACGCAGGGATCGCCGTCAGATTCATCCCGGCGAGGAGGACGCCGGCCGACTCGTCACTCCAGCCGCGCTCGCCGTAGGCGTCCGGCAGCCATGCGTTGAGGCCGTAGTACGCCGAGGCCATCGAGCCGAAGATCGCGACGAGCAGCCAGGCGGTCCGCGAGCGCCACGGGAGGCGCGGGACGAGCCTCGCCGGCCGCTCATGCTGGGCGCCGTCCCGCTCGAGGACGACCCAGGCGATCGCCACGACACACGCGACCGCGGAGAGTGCGAGCAGGGCGCCGCGCCAGCCGCCGAGCACTGCCCCGAGCGGGACCGCGAGCGCGGCGGCTCCGGTCGAGCCGATCTGGATCCCGGTCGTGTACACGCCCGTGCCCGTCGCGCGCCGCTCGGGCACGGTCTCCCGCACGACGAGCGGCGCGAGCGCGTTTCCGAGCCCCATCCCCACGCCGACCGGCCAGGTCAGGAGGACGACGAGCCAGGCGCTCGGCACGATCGCGCGCGCGATTCCGAAGAGACCGATCGAGGCGAGCGCAATGGCCATTGCGCGGCGCGTCCCCAGGAGAGCGGCGAGGTACGCGGCCACGGGCGCGAAGAGGCCCATGCAGAGCACGGGGATCGTCCCCAGGAGCCCGACGAGCGCGTGGGAGGCGTCGAGATCGTCCTGGATCTCGTCGATCAGCGGCCCGACGCCGACGATCTGCGGCCGGAGGGCGAGCGCGGCCAGAAAGAGTCCCGTGAGCGCCGGGGCGGTCGAGCGGCGGGTCAGCGCGACGAGCTCTTGACGCGGCTGCGCGCGATCCGCGCGAACGTCTCGACGTGCTTCCGTGCCTCGCGCCCGGCGACGCCCGGCTTGCCGGAGCGAATCGCCTCGAGGATGGGGACGTGGAGCTCCGGTGCCTCATGGGCCTCGACGTAGGTCCCGTAGAGCGAGATCGTGATCCGCCCCTCGACGCCGAGCGTCTTCCAGCAGCGCACGAGGACGGGGCTCTCAGCGGCCTCGACGATCACGCGATGGAACGCGATGTCGTGCTGGACGAGAGCGTTGAGATCGCCACGCTTCGCCGCCGCTCGCATCGCGTCGAGCTCGACCTCGAGCGTGGAGACGTCGCCGCCGAGATGCTTCGTCGCCTCCTTGGCGGCGAACTCCTCGAGAATCGCTCGCACCGGGTAGACCTCGATGAGCTCGGTCTCGCCGAAGCTGCGGACACGGGCGCCGCGAAACGGCTCCGACTCGACGAGACGCAGCAGCTCGAGGTCTCGTAACGCCTCGCGGACGGGCGCCTGGCTCGTGCCGAGCTCGCTCGCGATCCGCGTCTCGACGAGACGCTCACCCGGCTTGAACTCCCCGCTCACGATCCTGTGCAGCAGGATGTTCTTGACCTGCTCGCGGAGCACCGTGCGGGAGATCGTGCTCATGACGGCACCTGGGGACTCTCCCCGATGCACCGCCGGCTCGTCAAGACTCGGTGACGACCGGATTGGTCAGCGACCCGACGCGATCGATCTCGATCCTGATCTCGTCGCCCGGCCGCAGGAGGCGCTGCGGCTCGCGGAAGACACCGACCCCCGCTGGAGTGCCGGTCAGGATCAGATCGCCCGCCTCGAGGGTCGACGTGCGCGAGATGTAGCTCACGATCTCGTCGATCCCGAAGATGAGGTTCGCGGTTGTCGAGTCCTGCACGGTCTCGCCGTTCAGGATCGCGCGGATCCCGAGCGCGTGCGGATCGCCGACGTCCGCCGCGGCGACGAGCGGCCCTACCGGGCAGAAGGTGTCGGGTGACTTGCCGCGTGTCCATTGCCCGTCGGCGAACTGCAGATCCCGCGCGGACACGTCGTTGGCGACGAGGTACCCGGCGACCGCCTCGAGCGCGTTCTCCTTCGAGACATTCTTGACCGCCGAGCCGATCACGACGCCGAGCTCGGCCTCGTAGTCGCATTTCGTCACGTGCGACGGGATCACGATCGGGTCGCCCGGGCCGCCCAGGGCGGTCGTGAACTTCGCGAAGAGGAGCGGCGCAGTCGGCAACTCGGCACCCTGCTCATCCGCGTGATCCTTGTAGTTGAGTCCGACGCAGACGATCTTGCCCGGGCGCGGGATGGGCACGGTCACGCGCGGACCCTAACCCATCCGGCGATCATCGATGATCGATGCTGTCCGATCGCCGATACTCGGCGGAAGTAGGATCCACGTCGTGCCGCTGCCTCCGCAGCTCGTGGGAGATCTCCGCCACGCGCTCGGCGACCCCTACGTCGTCACGGAGCCGGAGCAGCTCGCGACGTACGACTGTGACGGGCTTACGGGCTGGCGGGCGCAGCCGGCGTGCGTCGTGCTTCCCGGCTCGGGTGAGGAGGTGCAGGCCGTTCTCCGCCTCTGCGCACGGGAAGAGGTGCCGTTCGTTGCCCGAGGCGCAGGGACGGGGCTCTCGGGCGGGGCGCTTCCCGTCGCCGACGGGATCGTCGTCTCGGTCGCGCGGCTCAACCGGATCCTCGAGATCGACCTCGAGAGCGAGCGCGTCATCGTCGAGCCGGGTGTGGCGAACCTCGACGTCACCCGGGCCGTCTCGGCGGCCGGGTACTTCTATGCGCCGGACCCGTCGAGCCAGCAGGTCTGCACGATCGGAGGAAACCTCGCCGAGAACTCCGGCGGTGCGCACTGCCTGAAGCACGGGTTCACGGTGAACCACGTCACCGGTGCCAAGGTCGTCCTGCCCGACGGCGAGCTGCTGGAGCTCGGTGGCGCGTCGATCGACGGCGACGACGGACCCGACCTGCTCGGTGTTGTCGTCGGCTCCGAGGGGACGCTCGGCATAGCAGTCGAGATCACGCTCCGCATCGTTCGGCAGCCGGAGCTCGTGGTCACCCGGCTCGTCGCCTTCGCCACGGTCGACGCGGCCGGGGACGCGGTCTCGCGCGTCGTCGCCGCCGGGATCCTCCCCTCCGCGATGGAGATCATGGATCGCATCACGATCGAGGCCGCCGAGGCGGCGTACGCGCCCGGCTACCCCGACGGAGCCGGAGCGGTCCTGCTCGTCGAACTGGACGGGGTGGCGGCTCAGGTCGAGGAAGACGGTGTCGCAGTCGAGACGCACTGCCGCGAGGCCGGCGCGTTCGAGGTGCGGACGGCGAGCGATGCCGCCGAGCGGGCCCTCCTCTGGCTCGGTCGCAAGGGGGCGTTCGCGGCGATGGGTCGTGTCTCGCCGGACTACTACGTCCAGGACGGCGTCGTCCCACGGACGAAGCTGCCGGCCGTCCTGCGGCGGATCGACGAGCTCTC
>JACDBY010000044.1 GCA_013694685.1 Actinomycetota bacterium | reverse complement strand
GTCCTCGTCCGTGGCGCCGTAAAGCGCCTGGTAGGCCTCGTTCGGCATCTCGTCGATCCGGCGGCGCAGCAGCTCGCCGCCCGGCTCTGTGAACGCCCCGCGGAGGCGCCGACCGTACTTGAGCTCGATCACGTCCCAGCCGCTCGAGCGGAAGTGCGACTCGAGCTCGGCCGCGCGGATCCCGGGGATCACGCGGTCGAGCGACTGCCGGTTGAGATCGACGATCCAGAGGGCGTTGCCAAGGCTCCGTGTGAGCGGCTCGGCGACCGCCTCCCAGAGGTTGCCCTCGTCCAGCTCGGCGTCGCCGAGGAGCGAGATGTACCGCCCACCGGTCGAGCTCCCGAAGTGCGTCTCCACGTAGCGATCGGCGAGCGCGCCGAGGAGCGGAGCGGCGCTCCCGAGCCCGACCGACCCGGTCGAGTAGTCGACGGGGTACGGGTCCTTCGTCCGTGACGGGTAGCTCTGCAAGCCACCGAAGTCGCGCAGCCGCGTGAGGTACGAACGATCGAGTCGACCCAGGAGATACTCGAGCGCGTGTAAGACCGGCGAGGCGTGCGGCTTGACGCTGACCCGGTCGCGAGCATCGAGGTCGGCGAGCCAGAGCGCCGTCATGAGTGTCACCATCGACGCCGAGGAGGCCTGGTGGCCGCCCACCTTCAGCGCATCACCGCTCGGGCGCTCGCGGTTCGCGTAGTCGACGATCCGCACCGCGAGCCAGAGCACGCGCCGCTCGATCGTCGCGAGGGCGGTGAGATCGGCTCGCTGCGACGCGGCGACGGCCACGTGCTCATCCTACGGGCGACGCACGGCTAGACTCGCTCGGTGCTGAGGGTGTGGCGCCGCCGCAGAGGGTCAGGCGCTGAATGACCGATGTGCGGGCGTTTCTCGCGTCCCTCGGGCTTGAGCGCTACGCCGATGCCTTCGTCGCGAACGACGTCGACATCGAGACCCTTCCGCAGCTGACCGGCGATGACCTCCGCGAGCTCGGCGTCTCGTCGATCGGGCATCGACGGCGGCTTCTCGACGCCGTCGCGGCCAGGGTCGGCAGGCCGAGCCCCCGGGCCCCGGCCGCTGCCGAGCGTCGCCAGGTGACCGTGCTGTTCGCGGACCTCGTCGGCGCCACCCAGCTCTCGACCGAGCTCGACCCGGAGGACCTTCGCGCGATCTACCAGGGGTATCAGACCGTCTGCGCGGAGGCTGTCGAGCGCTTCGACGGTCACGTCGCCCAGCTGCTCGGCGACGGCGTCGTCGCGTACTTCGGGTACCCGCACGCCCACGAGGACGTCGCGGAGCGAGCCGCGCGCGCCGGTCTCGAGCTCGTTGCCCGTGTCTCGGCCCTCCCGACGCCGGGAAGGACGGCGCTGAGCTCCCGGGTGGGGATCGCGACGGGGGTCGTGGTCGTCGGCGACGTTGTCGCGACCCACCTCGGCGAGGAGCGGCCCGTGGTCGGAGAGACGCCGAACCTCGCGGCGCGCCTGCAGTCGATGGCGCCTCCGGGCGGGGTGGTGCTCGGCGATCGGACACGACGTTTGCTCCGCGGTGCGCTCGAGCTCGCAGATCTCGGCGTCCACGAGCTCAAGGGGTTCCGCTACCCGGTGCACGCCTGGCAGGTGTTGGGCGATCCGGTCCGCGGCTCACGCGCGAGCACGACACCGCTCGTCGACCGGTCGCACGAGCTCGCGACGCTCCGGTCGGCGTGGCGCCTCGCAAAAAACCGTGAGGGGAGCGCCATCACGCTGGTCGGCGCGCCCGGGATCGGCAAGTCGCGGTTGCTCGGGGCGCTCGTCGACGAGGTGCGCGCGGACGCCGGGGCCGTCGTCTCCTGCTTCTGCTCGCCGCTCCATGTCACGTCAAGCCTCCATCCGGTCCGGATCCTGCTCGAGCGCACCGCCGGGATCACGTCCGCCGACGATCGGGAGAGGCGTCGCGTCAAGCTCACCGCCGTGCTCGGCTCCACCGACGCGGTCGAAGCCCTCGGGCCGCTCGTCGGCGTCGAGCCCGCCATGCTCCTCAGCCCGCAGCGTCTCAAGGAGCGCATGCTCGGCGCCGCGCTCGACACGCTCGAGGCGCTCGCGGAGCGGTCGCCCGTCCTACTCGTCGTCGAGAACATCCAGTGGCTCGACCCCACGACCGCCGAGCTCCTCGAGCGCACGTGCGACTGGTGCACGACGCGGAGCGTGCTGGTCGTGCTCACGCTCAGACCGGGAGCCGAGGTGGGCTGGCTCCGAGGGCTGACGGTCTCCTCCGTCGCGCTCGAGCCCCTCACCCGGGAGGACTGCCTCGCGCTCGTCGCGCTCCATTCCGACGAGGGTCTGCCCGATCGCGCACGAGAGACGATCGTAGACAACGCAGACGGCGTGCCGCTCTTCCTCGAGGAGCTGACGAAGAACGTCGTCGAGCGTCGCGCAGACGGGGAAGAGGTGTCGTCGCTCCGCGTGCCCGAGACGCTCGAAGACTCGCTGCTCGAGCGTCTCGACCGACTCGGGGACGGCCGTGCGCTCGCGCAGGTCGCGGCGGTGATCGGGCGCGAGCTGACACACGGCTTCCTCGTCGAGGTCTCCGGGCTCGAGCCCTCGGCGGTCGACGAGCAGATCGGGTCGCTTCTCCGGGCCGGGCTGCTCGTGCAGGAGCCAGGCCCCGGTGACACGCGGTACCGCTTCAGTCACGCGCTCGTGCAACAGGCCGCCTACGGCACGCTCCTCCGCGAGCGACGGCTCGCGCTCCATGCCCGTGTTGTCGAGGCCCTCGAGCGCTCGGAGGTCGAGACACTCGAGCGCACGCCGGAGCTCCTGGGCCGTCACTGTGCGGCGGCAGGACTCACCGAGAAGGCGGTCGACTACTGGCGCGCGGCGGGAGATCGCGCCATGGCGCAGTCCGCCGACGCGGAGGCGATTGCGAGCTATCGCGAGGCGCTCGCCCAGCTCGCGCTGCTGCCGCAGGACGACGTCACGCGCCGCAGGGAGATCGAGCTCCAGACGGCGCTCGGAGTCCCGCTGCTCTCGATCCACGGGGTAGCGGCGCCGGAGCCGGAGGCGGTCTACGCCAGGGCACGAGAGATCGCGACCGAGATCGGCGCCGCGCGGGAGCTCTTTCCCGCGCTGTGGGGCCTCGCCGTCGTCTACAGCGGTCGCGGCGAGATGCAGCGCGCCGCTGAGCTCGCCGAAGAGCTACGGACGATCGCGCGGCGCGAGGCGGATCCCGAGCTCGTGCTCGAAGCGCACCACGCCGCCTGGGTGTACGACTTCTTCCTCGGTCGGCTCGACGCCTCGGCCGAACACGTCGCGGCGGGAAGCGCCGTCGCGGAGGGTCTCGTGCTGGACACGCACGCGCTCCTCTACGGCGGCCACGATCCGGGGCTCTGCGCGCGAAACTTCGGCGCGCTCCACGCCTGGCTCGGCGGTAGGAGCACGAGGCTGCACGTCTCGGCGACGAGACCCTCGAGCTCGCCCTGGCGTCGGAGCATCTCCACACCCGTGCGCACTGCCTCGCCTGGGGTGCGATCGCGGATCAGCTCCGCGGTCGCGTCGAGGTCGTGAGCCGGCGGGTCGACGCGCTCCGCGCCCTCGCCGACGACCACGGCTTTGCCGACTTCCGCGCGGAGGCGCAGATCCTCGGTGGCTGGGCGCTCGCTGAGAGCGGCGAGCCAGAGCGCGGTCTCGCGGAGCTCGAGCA
>JACDBY010000043.1 GCA_013694685.1 Actinomycetota bacterium | reverse complement strand
GCGGCGGCATCCTGATCGACGCGACGGTCATCCGCGGCATCCTCGCCCCCGCCGCCGTCGCCCTCCTCGGCCGCTAGAACTGGTGGCTCCCGGGCTGGGCCGCACGCATCCTCCGCGTCGAACCCTCGCCCCTGGAGCCGGACGACAAGCCCGACTCAACTCCCGACCCCGCGCCTCAGCCCGCGTAGGTCGGGCGACGCCGCTGGTCGTGCAGAAGAGCGAGATTTGCTCGCGGCCGTGCAGCGCTTCTCGCGAACGCGCTGAATGCGGTCTCGTTGGCCCGGCAAAGATAGGAGGTCGTGATGAGCGTCGTGACGAGCACACGTGAGAACGAGACGGCTGTCCTGCACGTCGGCGGACTGCACTTCGCAAGCGAGAAGGCGGTCGTCGAACGGACGCTAGGCCGGCAGACCGGCGTCCTCGCGGTCGAGGCGAATCCCGTCGCGCAGACCGCCACGGTCACGTTCGATCCGAACGCGACGTCGGTGAATGAGCTGCGGCGGTGGGTCGAGGAGTGCGGCTTCCACTGCGCCGGCCGTTCGGTTCCCGGCCACGTCTGCGACCCGATGGCGCACGAAGGCGACAGCGGGGCCGCACACGACCACGCCGCCATGGAGCGGGCCGAGGACGCGCACGGGCACGGCCACGGCGGTCACGCCGGGATGTCGATGGCCGCGATGGCACGCGACATGCGCAACCGCTTCCTCGTCGCCGCACTCTTCGCGATCCCGATCGCGCTTTGGTCGCCGGTCGGGGAGTTCCTGTTCGGCTCGACGCCGCCGACGCCGTTCGGGATCAGCGACGAGCTGTGGCAGCTCCTGCTCAGCCTGCCGGTGATCTTCTACTCGTCAACGCTCTTCTTCACAGGGGCATGGAACGCGCTCCGCGCGCGAACGCTCGACATGATGGTCCTGGTCGCAGTCGCGATCGGCACGGCGTTCGTCTACTCGGTCGCCGCGACCTTCTTCATCGAAGGCGACGTCTTCTACGAGGCGGCCGCGTTCCTGGCCTTGTTCGTCCTCCTCGGGCATTGGTTCGAGATGCGCGCGCGGGGCGGCGCGAACGATGCCGTTCGCGCGCTCCTCGACCTGGCGCCACCGAAGGCCGTCGTCATCCGCGACGGCGAGGAGTTCGAGGTGCCGACGGCGGAGGTCGCGGTGGGCGACCTGCTGCTGATCCGCCCCGGCTCGAAGGTGCCGGTCGACTCCGAGGTCCTGGAGGGCGAGAGCTCCGTCGACGAGTCGATGGTCACTGGAGAGTCGATGCCGGTGTCGAAACGGCCTGGAGACGCCCTTGTCGGAGCGACGATCAACAAGCAGGGGTCGCTGAGGGCACGCGCGACAGCGGTCGGCTCCGATACGGCGCTTGCGCAGATCGTCAAGCTCGTCCAGGAGGCTCAGAACTCGAAGGCGCCGGCCCAGCGCCTCGCCGACCGCGCCGCATTCTGGCTCGTCCTCGTCGCGCTCGTCGGCGGCGCGGGCACGTTCGCCGTCTGGTACTTCGTCGCCGGCGCCCCCGTGACGAGCGCGCTCCTCTTCGCGATCACGGTCGTCGTCATCACCTGCCCGGACGCTCTCGGCTTGGCGACGCCGACGGCGATCATGGTCGGCACGGGTCTCGGTGCCAAGCGCGGGATCCTGTTCAAGAACGCGACAGCGATCGAGCAGGCCTCGTCGCTGGACACGATCGTGCTCGACAAAACGGGCACCCTGACGCGCGGTGAGCCCGAAGTCGTCGAGATCGTGACCGGTGACGGTGGCGACGAGAGCGGGCTCCTGCGGCTGACTGCGGCGCTTGAGCGCGAGAGCGAGCACCCTCTGGCGGACGCGATCGTCAAGGCGGCCCAAGGGCGCGGACTGGAGATTCCGGCGGCGACGGCGTTCGAGGCGGTCGCCGGCCACGGCGCGCTCGCCACCGTCTCCGGGCAGCGGCTCGCGGTCGGTAACCGGCGCCTGCTCGACCGCGAGGGCATCTCGCTTGACGGTCTGGCGGCACGCGCGGATGAGCTCGCCGGCGAGGGGCGGACGGTCGTCCACGTGGCCATCGACGGCCGCGCCGCCGGCTTGATCGCCATCGCGGATGCGCCGCGGGACACCGCCCGCGCAGCCGTTTCCGCCCTGAGGGAGCTCGGCATTAGACCGGTCATGCTCACCGGCGACAACCGCCAGACCGCGGAGCGCGTGGCCGCCGCCGTCGGTATCGACGAGGTGCTGGCGGACGTGCTCCCCGGCGACAAAGCGGCTAAGGTCGCCGAGCTCCAGGCCCAGGGACGCAAGGTCGCGATGGTCGGCGACGGCGTCAACGACGCCCCGGCGCTCGCCCAGGCGGACGTCGGGATCGCGATCGGCGCGGGAACCGACGTCGCGATCGAGACCGCGGACGTCGTCTTGATGCGGTCCGACCCTCTCGATGTCGCAACCGCCGTCTCCGTCGGCCGCGGGACGGTACGGAAGATGCGCCAGAACCTCGCGTGGGCGATCGGTTACAACTCGCTCGCGTTGCCGATCGCCGCCGGCGTGTTCGAGCCGTGGGGATTGACGCTCCGCCCGGAGATCGCTGCGATTTCGATGTCGGGGTCGAGCATCATCGTCGCCGTCAACGCTCTCGCCTTGAAGCGGCTCAAGCTCTCGGAGGATGAGCACCCGGGCGGCGGCGACACCGTGGGCGAGCCCCGTCACGTAAGCGCACCGAGTCCCGACGACGCGTGACGCGAGGGCTCTCGCTCTAGAGAACCCGGCGTGCGCCGACCCAGTCCGAGCGGTCGTACACGCCGGAGATCTTGACGACGTCGCCGGTCTGCGGCGGGTGGATGTAGTTGCCGCCGCCGATGTACATCCCCATGTGGCCGAGCCCGCGGTAGAAGACGAGGTCCCCGGGCTGCAGCTGGTCGCGAGAGACCGGAACTCCGAGCTGGTACTGCGCGGCCGCGTAATGCGGCAGCGACACGCCGACCCTGCGCATACACATACAAGGTGAGGCCGGAGCAGTCGAACCCGGTTGAGGGTGACGCACCGCCCCACTTGTACGGGACGCCGAGATAGCGCATCGCGATCGCGACGACCTGACCGCCCCTGCTCGCGTCCGCCGGCGGCGGCGCAGGAGGGGCCTCGGGAGTTGTGGCTGTTCCGCGTTCCCCCGCCGGACTCGAGGTCGACGCCGCTGTGGTCGGGCTCTCGGTCGCTTGCATCTCGGCCTGCGCCGGCTGTGCTTGAGCGAGCTGCCGCTCCAGTTCGACCTCTGCTTTGCGGCGGAGCTCGGCCTGCCGGCCCCGTTCCGCTTCCTCGAGGAGCGCGATCTCGTCCTTGACGGACGCGAGCAACCGCTCGCGTTCGGCCAGCTTGCCTTCGATGGTGCGCCGTTCGGCCGCCCTCGTTCAACAACCGTAGCCTGTCGAGCCTTCGCGGTCGTCAACTGCTTTTCCCGTTTGTCGACTCGCTCGCGCAGCGCCTGTGCTTGCTTTGCGAGCCGGGTGTCCTGCTCGGCAACGCGTTCCGTCCCCTCGATTCGGTCGAGCAGGTCTGCGAGGCTTTCGGCTCCGAGGGGCTGCTCCTCCGCCCTCGGATCCGACGGCGAAAAAGAAGCATCGCTCACGATCGCCGACGGCACGGAGACGAGGCCAATCACTCGTCCGCCGAGCTCCGCCCGTCACCTCTGACCATATCTGCGGTCGTACGATTCGACAATACCCCCTAGGGGTACTTGACACGGCCTGGCTGCTGTGCGAGAGTCCGTCTCCTCAATACCCCCATGGGGTATCTCAACAAGAGGAGGCTGCTATGAACGCTCGTCC
>JACDBY010000449.1 GCA_013694685.1 Actinomycetota bacterium | reverse complement strand
AGGCCGAGGAGTCGCTCCGTCGGCAGGGCGTTCGTCGAGCACTCGACGCGCTTCCCGAGCGCGAGCGGCGCATCCTCGAGCTTCGCTTCGGCTTCGAGGGCGAGCCGTGGACGCTCGAGGCGATCGGGCACGAGCTCGACCTCACGCGTGAGCGCGTTCATCAGCTCGAGGGCCAGGCGCTGAGCAGGCTCGCCGCGCTGCGCGAGCTTGCCTCGCTCGCTGCCGCGTAGCTCGCGTCCGCCTCCCCCGCCGCCGCCGTGCCGCTTGCCTCCCGGCGACTCGCCGGCCGAGGGTCACAGAGTTTGGCACGATTCTGTGACATTGCCGTCACGGGATCGTCGCTAGCGTGACTACAGGGACACGGGAGTGGCCCTGGGGGAGGTTGGGCCGGGTCGTGGAGGCGGCCAGGCGCCGGGTCCACGCACGCCCAACGTCGACCGGTCGAACTTTTCGTCCCCGCGCCGGTCATACTGTGCGGCGGCCTCGCCCGTCCGTGCGGCGAGGAAGAAGCTTCGGAGAAGGAGAACGATGCACAGAGGATTGAAAGCGCTACTCGCCGTGTCGGTTGCCGCATTGGCGACCGCCGCCGCGACCCTCGCCGCGGGCAGTGGGACCGCCGCGACGAGCGACACGCTGGTCTTCGGCTCGGCGGCAGAGCCCACCTCGCTCGACGGCGCGGTCGTCTCCGACGGCGAGTCGCTCCGGGTGATCGACCAGATCACCGAGGGTCTCGTCGGGCTCAAGCCCGGCTCGACCACCCTCCAGCCGCTGCTGGCACGGTCGTGGAAGGCAACGAACAAGGGCCGCGTGTGGACGTTCAACCTCCGCACGGGCGTCCGGTTCCACGACGGCACGCCGTTCAACGCGCGGGCCGTCTGCGCGAACTTCGACCGGTGGTACAACTTCACCGGCCCGTTCGCGTCGGACGCGACCTCGTACTACTACTACACCGTCTTCAGCGGCTACAAGAAGAAGGCAGCCGGGCTCACCAACTCGCCGCTCTACCGCAGCTGCCGCGCAACGAACGACAGGACGGCGGTCGTCACGCTCCGGCGGGCGAACGCCGCGTTCCTCGGCGCGCTGTCGCTGACGTCGTTCCACATGCAGAGCCCAACCGCAATGAACCGGTACGGCGCGAACAAGGGCAGGCTCTCGAAGGACGGCGTATTCACGCCGACCGGCGAGTACGGCGTCCCCGGCGGCCAGGCCGTCGGCACGGGGCCGTTCAAGCTCGAGTCGTGGCGGATCGGCGATCGGCTCGTGCTCGTGCGGAACGATTCCTACTGGGGCCGGAAGGCGATCCTGCGGCGCGTGATCTTCCGAGCGATCCCGGATAACGCCGCCCGCCTGCAGGCGCTCCAGACGGGTGAGATCCAGGGCTACGACCTCGTCGAGCCCCAGGACATCCCGACGATCAAGCGCAACAGCAAGCTGAAGGTGCTCGACCGGCCCGCCTTCAATGTCGCCTACGTGACGATCAACCAGAAGGTGAAGCCGTTCGACAACCCGCTCGTCCGCCAGGCCGTCGCGCACGGTCTCGACCGGGCAGGCGTCGTGAAGGCGTTCTACGCCGGCCGGGGCGAGGTGGCACACGAGTTCATGCCGCCGCAGGTGCTCGGCTACGCCAAGGACGTGAAGAAGTACCCGTACAACCCGGCGAGAGCGCAGCAGCTCCTCCGGCAGGCAGGGCTGACGTTGCCCGTGGAGGTCGAGTTCTGGTATCCGACGGACATCTCACGTCCGTACATGCCAGACCCGACCAAGAACTTCCAGGTGTTCGCCGCGAGCCTCAACAAGTCGGGATTCAAGGTCGTCCCGAAGAGCGCTCCGTGGCGGCCGGACTACGTCGGTCGGGTGCAGGCCGGTACGGCCGGCGCCCTCAACCTGATCGGCTGGACGGGTGACTACGGCGACCCGGACAACTTCATCGGGTCGTTCTTCAAGACCGAGCAGGGTCAGTGGGGCTTCAAGAACCCTCGGCTCTTCAAGCTGCTCGAAAGAGGAGTCGCCGAGACGAACTCCTCGAAGCGCAAGGCGTTGTACCAGCAGGCGAACCGCCTGATCATGCAGTTCCTCCCGGGCGTGCCGTACGCGCACACGAAGCCCGCGCTCGGATTCCAGCGGAACGTGGCCGGCTACAAGCCGAGCCCGGTGACGCTCGAGTCGTTCGCGACCGTGCGGTTCGTCGGGTAGGAGACGGGAAAGTCGAATGACGGTGGGCCGGCGGACGACGAGGTAGGGGCGCACTGCTCCGCTTCGCCGTCCGCCGGCTCCTCCTGCTCGTCCCGATCCTGATCGGGCTGTCGCTGCTCGTTTTTCTCTGGCTCCGGGCGCTGCCCGGCTCCCCTGCGGAATCCCTCCTCGGCGAGCGGGCCTCGGCGGAGTCGGTCGCTCAGATCCGCGATCAGCTGGGCCTCGACGAGCCGGTATACGTGCAGTACTGGAACTACGTCCAGACGACGTTCTTCGAGGGCAACCTCGGCACGAGCATCGCCTCGCGTCGGCCGATCACCGAGGAGATCCGCGACCGGTTCCCCGCGACCATCGAGCTCGCATTCGGTGCGATGCTATTCGCGACACTGCTCGGCGTCCCGCTCGGCTTCCTCGCGGCCAAGCGGCACGGTCGCGCCCTCGATCACATCAGCCTCTTCGTCTCGCTGATCGGCGTCTCGATCCCGATCTTCTTCCTCGCGCTCATCTTGAAGTGGCTGTTCGCGGTCGAGCTGGGCTGGCTGCCGAGCGTCGGACGCCAGGATGTGCTGCTCGAGACCGAGCACCCGACGAACTTCTATGTCCTCGACGGGATCATCACCGGCAGTTGGGGGGCCGCCTGGGATGCGCTCAAGCATCTGATCCTCCCCGCGATCGCGCTGGGCTCGATCCCGCTCGCGATCATCGCGCGCATCACCCGCGCGTCGGTGCTCGACGTGCAGAACGAGGACTACGTGCGCACGGCGCGCGCAAAGGGCATCTCCATGCGCGCGGTCGACAGTCGCCACGTGCTGCGGAACGCCATGCTTCCGATCACGACGATCGTCGGGCTCCAGGTCGGGCTGCTGCTCTCCGGTGCGATCCTCACCGAGACAGTCTTCGCCTTTCCCGGTCTCGGCACCTGGCTCCAGGCGGCGATCTCCAACCGCGACTACCCCGTGATCCAGGGCGGCATCCTCTTTGTCGCGATCATCGTCGTGGTCGTCAACCTGCTCGTCGACCTCTCCTACGGCTTCCTCAACCCGCGGATCCGGCTGGCCGGCCGCTGAGTCGCTGATGTCGCTCGCCGAGATCGAGGCACGTGAGCTCGAGCTCGAGCCGTCGGCGGGCGGGCTCTGGGGCGACGCTCTCCACCGGATCGTCCGGAACCCCGGCGCGATCGTCGGCTTCGCCCTCGTCTCGCTCCTGACGATCGTCGCGATCTTTGCTCCGCTGATCGCCCCCTACGACCCGATCGAGCAGAACCTCGACGCGCTCATCGCCGGGTGCTGCCCCGGGCCCTCGCGCGAGCATCTGCTCGGCACCGACGACCTGGGTCGGGACGAGCTCTCGCGCCTGATCTACGGTGCGCGCTACTCGCTCCTGATCGGCGTCGTCGCCGTCGCGGTGGGTCTCTCGGCCGGTCTGGTGCTCGGCGCGATCGCCGGCTACTTCACCCGGCTCGACGGGCTGATCATGCGGCTGATGGACATCATGCTCGCGATCCCCGGCTTCCTGATGGCGATCGGGATCGTTGCCCTCTGGGGCGAGGGTGGCCTGCTCCAGGTGATGATCGCGATCGGCGTTGTCAACATCCCGATCTTCACGCGGCTGATGCGCGGCGCGATCATCGCGCAACGCGACAACGACTACGTCCTCGCGGCGCGCTCGGTCGGCGTCCCCAACCGGACGATCCTCGCCTCGCACATCCTCC
>JACDBY010000001.1 GCA_013694685.1 Actinomycetota bacterium | reverse complement strand
GCCGTGACGCTCGAGCTGCCGGCAGCGCTGACGCGTGAGTGGGCTCGCGAGGCGGCCTGGCTCGCCGATCTGCCCCCGCTCGCGGCCGAATGCGCCGAGCGCTGGGGTCTCCGGCTCGAGGAACCGTTCGAGACGCCGCACTCGCTCGTCGTCCCGGCCGGCGAGCTCGTGCTGAAGCTGAATGCGCCCACGCACTTCGAGGCAGACCACGAGGCCGACGCGCTCGCGCTCTGGGGTGGCGTCGGCGCCGTCGAGCTCGTCGCGCGGGACGACGAGCGTCGCGCGCTCCTCGTCGAGCGCTGCCGGCCCGGGACGCATCTCGACGATTCGGACGGCGCCGGCGCCGAGGTGGTGGCCGGGCTGCTCCTCCGTCTCGCCCGGACACCGCCCTCGCACCGGTTTCGCCTCCTCGCGCACGAGGCCGAGGGCTGGCTCGTCGAGGTGCCCGTGCGGTACGACCGTGCGGGAGCGCCGTTCGAGCGCTCGCTCCTCGACGCCGCGTGCGCGACCTTCGCGAATGTCGACCGTGGAGCGGGCGCGCTCGTGAATCAGGATCTCCACCCGGGCAACGTGCTCGCAGCAACGCGTGAGCCGTGGCTCGTGATCGACCCGAAACCGCTAGTCGGTGAGCGTGAGCTCGACGCCGTCGGTCTCCTGCGGAACGCCGCCCGCGACGGAGCGGTGGAGGTCAGGCGCTGGCTCGACGCCCTCGCCGAGCTCGGTCTCGACCGCGGGCGGATGCGCGAATGGGGTCTCGCGCACGCGCTCGCGTGGGGCACGGACTCCGAAGGGCGCTGGTCGGACTGGTCGATCGAGATCGCCCGCACGATCAGCCGCGCTTGAGGACGAGATGTATCTCGCCCCTACACGTCTCACATGGCGATCCCCCACGAGCGGCGAGATGGGTCTCGCTCGACAGCACGCGTCAGGACACGAGGCGGCGAAGCACGTCGCGCGCGACGTATCCAGCCACCTTCGGGTTCTCCTGCAGGCGGCGGAGCGAGTACTCGTACCACTGCCGCCCGTAGGGCACGTAGACGCGGAGCGGGTGACCCGCCGCCACCAGCTCACGCGCCCTGTCGACGCGAATCCCGAGCAGCATCTGGAGCTCATAGGCGGCCTGGTCGAGACCGGCGACGCGCTCGAGAGCGCGCTCGATCAGCCACTCGTCGTGGGTCGCGATCGCGGGCCGGCAGCCGGTCTCGAGCAACGCGTCGAGCGCCGAGACGAAGCTCTTGCGGATCACCTCGAACTCCTGGTAGGCGATCGCCGGCGGCTCGATGTAGATCCCCTTGCAGAGCCGGACGCTCGGTCGCAGCGGCGCGAGCGCCGCGATGTCGTCGAGCGTGCGCCGCAGCGCCGCCTGGAGGACGATCCCGACGCCCTCGTGACCCTGCCCACGCAGCGCGCGGTAGAGCTCGAACGTCTCGTCGGTCGTGCTCGAGTCCTCCATGTCGATCCGGACGAAGATCCGCTTCGCCTCCGCGGCTCGGACGAGCTCCGCGACGAGCGACCGGCAGAGACCGGGATCGAACTTGAGCCCGAAGGCCGTGAGCTTGATCGAGACGTTCGCGTCCAGCCCGTCCGCCTCGATCGCCTCGAGCGCCGCGTGGTAGGCGCGGGCGATCTCCTCGGCCTCGCCGGCACGCGAGATCTCCTCGCCGAGCACGTCCACGGTCGCGCGCATCCCGGTGCCGTTCAGCTCGGAGACGACGCGACGGGCGTCGCCGAGCGTGGGGCCGGCGAGGTACGGCGCGGCGACACGTCTCACGATCGAGCGGGGGACCGCCGGCAGCACGCGGACGATCGCCTTGTCGAGAACCCTCACAGACCCTCAGCCCGGTTGCCGCTTACTCGCGCATGAAGCCCTGGCGGGCAGCCGAGACCAGGGCGACCGCCTCGGGGAAGAGCACCCGCATCGCCTCGCGGAGCTGCATCGCCTGCTCCTCGGGCGAGCCCGTGGGCTGCACCTGACCGAGCGCCGCGCGCGTGAGCTCGACCGCGGTCGAGAGCGTCAGGGTCGCGAACTGCTCCCGCTGTGCTTCCTTCACTCCTTCAGCCTGCTGCTCCGCAAAGTCGCGCAGCCCACGGAGGATCTCCTCCGGGTCGCCGCCGAACGGGAAGAAGCCTCCGCCTTCCATCACCGGGAACGCTACTGGAGCGGGCCGCGGTAGGCGGACTCCACATCCGCCCAGAGCGCGTCGGCGACGGCCGTCGCACTCCTCATCGCGGTCGTGAAGGGCGACGCCACAGTGGGGTCGAGGGCGATCTCGAGCCGGCGAGCGGCCGCCCCGATCTCGTCGAGGCGCCCGGGCGAGGCCAGCTGCGGCGGCGCGCCGAGCGCGTGCTGGAGCTCGCGAGCGGCAGCCTCCGCCTCCTCGATCCCCTCTGGTGCCTCCGAGATCCGGAGCGCGACGAGTTGGGCGCGAAGCTCGTCCAGGTCGCCCGGGAAGGCAGTCTCCTCGGCCACCTCGCAGAGCGCCGCGATCGAGACGGCGTCGCGCACGCGACGCCGGTCGAGTACGGGGTGTGCTTCGTCGTCGAGCGCGAGCCACGTCGGGCCTGGTCCCGGCTCCTCGAACGCGCAGACGTACACGCGGACGCCGGGACTCGGCTCGGTCGCGATCACGCCGCTCACCGCGCCGGTCTCGGCAGCCGCGCCCGCGATCCTCTCGAGATCCTCTGCGAGCGCCACCGTGCCAGGATAGAAGCGCATGTCCGCCCGCACCGAGCACGCCCGCACGCTGTTCGCGCCACTAGGCCGCTCCTACGACCGGGTGGGCGCGACGCTCTCGTTCGGCCAGGATCCGCGCTGGCGCCGGTTCCTCGTCACCCGGCTCCCCGCCGACGGCGGCCGCGTGCTCGACGTCGCGACCGGAACCGGGCTCGTCGCGGAACGCCTGCTCGCCCGCGGGTTCGAGGTCACCGTGCTCGATCAGAGTCCCGAGATGCTCGCCCGCGCCCGGGCACGCCTCGGGGCCCGCGTCGAGCTCGTCGACGGCTCGGCCGACGCCCTCCCCTTCGCCGACGGCTCGTTCGATCACCTCACCTTCACCTACCTCCTGCGGTACGTCGACGACCCGCCCGCAACGCTCCGGGAGCTCACGCGGGTCGTGCGACCTGGTGGCACGATCGCGATGCTCGAGTTCGGCCTGCCCCGTGGGGTGTGGCGGCCGGCGTGGAGCCTGTGGGTCGACGTCGGTCTCCCGCTCGCAGGGCGGCTCATCTCGCCGGGCTGGCACGAGGTGGGGCGCTTCCTCGGCGGCTCCATCCGCGAGTTCCACGCTCGCTATCCCGAGACCGAGCTCGTCCGCCTCTGGCGCGAGGCGGGCATCGGCGGCGTGGCCACACGCCGGCTGAGCCTCGGTGGCGGGCTCGTCGTCTGGGGGCGGCGCGATGGGAGATAGCAACAGACTCCTGCAAGCGCCCCGACCCGCGTTCTACGCCCTCCGGGGCGGCGGGTGGCGGGACTACGTCACGCTCCTCCACCTCCCCTATACCGCGTGGCACCTCGCGTACGTCGTCGTCGGCGGGTGTCTCGCCCCCCGGGTCGACTGGTCGACGCTCGCGCTCACGGTCGCCGCCTTCGCGCTCGCCATGGGGGTCGGCGCGCACGCACTCGACGAGCTCGACGGACGCCCCCTGCGGACGGCGATCCCCGCGGGCATCCTCGTCGGGCTCGCCGTCTCCTCCGTCGCCGCGGCTGCTGCGATCGGAATCGCGGTCGCCGTCGACCGGACGCTCTGGATCCTCCCCCTCGTCGCAGCCGGCGTCGTGCTCGTCCCGGCGTACAACCTCTCGCTGCTCGGCGGGCGCATCCACACGGATCTCGGCTTCGCGCTCGCGTGGGGTGCATTCCCCGTGCTGACTGCATTCGTCGCCCAGTCGGGCACGGTGCGCGTCGAGCCGCTCCTCGCCGCCGCCTGGGCGACGCTGCTCTCGCTGGCGCAGCGACGACTCTCGCACGTCGTCCGGCGGCTCCGACGCCGGGTGGTCGCCGTCACGGGCGAGGTCGAGCACGACGACGGCACGCGAGAGCCGCTGACCCGCGAGAGCCTCATCGAAGCGCCGGAAGCGGCTCTCCGCCTTCTCACCGCCGCGACGGTCCTCGCCGCTGCCGCGCTCGTCGCGCTCCGCCTCTGAACGTACCCTGCAGGCGTGCTCGTCTGGATCCTCGCCGGCACCCTCGTCGCCTCGTTGGGGGCGGCGACCGTCCTGCTCCTTGCGCTGCGCCGGGCCCGCCGCGACTCCGCGGCGACCTCGCGACTCGTGGTCGAGGCCCGGGACGCCGTTCGTGAGGCGGTCGGCGCGGAGACCGCGGCACACGCAGAGGAGATCCGGCGCGTCCTCGCCCGTGAGCGCGCCGATATGACGTCGCTGCTCGCCGCCGAGGAGCGGCGGCTCGGCGAGGAGCGCCGTGTCCAGTTCGCAGAGCGCGAGGAGCGCTCGAGCGCCTCGCTCACGGAGGCGATCGTCACGGCCGAGCGTCGGCTGGACGAGCGCCTGCGGAGCTTCACGGCCGACCTCGAGCGCGCGCAGCGGCACCTCGAGGCGCAGCTCACCCACCTCGAGCAGCGCTACCGGCACGCGATCGCCGAGGTCGAGACCCGGCTCGAGTCAGAGGCAACAGAGCTCGGATCGACCGCGGACGCGCAGCGGAAGACCGTGCTGCGCCTCCGGGAGGAGCTCGAGCGAGCGGCGGGCCAGGCGGTAACCGAAGCCCTCGACGAGCTCGAGGCGCAGACGATCGAGCGACGACGCGCAATCGAGGAGATCACGGAGCGCCTCCGGGCGCGTGAGACGGCCGTCGCCGACTCGCTCGAGCGCGCCGAGACGGACGTCAGAGCGCGCCTCGACGTGGTACTCGCCGAATGGGAGCGCCGCCAGAACGACCGCCTCGAGCGAGTCACCGAGCGCGAGGTCGAGCGTCACACGCAGATGGCGATGCTCGCCTTCGACGAGCGGCTTCGCGAAGCCCGCGAGGAGGCGGCGACACGGCTGCAGCGCGAGCTCGACCGTGCCGTCGAGCTGATCCTTCGCGAGGAGCTCGGTCAGCGGCTCGGTGGGTAGGGGCCGGACCTGTCCGGCCCGTCTCGGACCGGTTTGTGATTCTGGCGACGCTTGTCCGGCCCTTGACCGCTCTCCAACTTTCCGCGGGAGGGATCGTCGAAGGCAGCACGAACGAGGCGGACGACGAGGACGATGGCCGAAGCGACCGAGACACCTGTGTGGCGCGAGGACGAGCAGTCCAAGGTCGAGGGCTGGCGCCTGCACGTCCTCATCGAGGCCGGCTTCCCGCTGCCGCTCGCCGAGCGCCTCGCTGCGAGCGAGGCCGATCTCCACACCTGCGTCCAGCTCGTCCGGCAGGGCTGCGCACCGGTGATCGCGGCCGAGATCCTGCTCTGATTTGTTCGCGAAGCAGGAATCCGCCGAGCGGATTTCTGCCGCTTGATCCCTCGGCTCCGGCGAGGGCAGATCCCTGAAGGCGTGCGCTTCGCGCCCGCAAGAACATCTCACGAGACACGGATAGGCTCAGGCGATGCTGGGCGCATCCGAACGGAAGGTCTATCCGGTCGCGGCCTTCAACCGGCGGCTCGCGACGTACGTCGGCAGGGTGCGCGACGTCTGGGTCGAGGGCGAGGTGTCCGAGCTCCGGACGAACGCTGCGTGGGCGAACGTCTTCCTCACCCTGAAGGACTCGGGGAGCGGCGCCTGCCTCCCCGTCACGATGCAGCGCCGCCGCTTCGACGCGATCACACCCGCTCCCGTCGAAGGGGAGCGCGTCCAGGCACTCGGCAGGCTCCAACTCTACGAGGCTCGCGGAGAGCTGAGCTTCCGCGTGACCGCCGTCGAGCGCGTCGGGGCGGGCGATCAC
>JACDBY010000480.1 GCA_013694685.1 Actinomycetota bacterium | reverse complement strand
TACCACATCCGCGAGGCGGGCTCCACCGCGGCGCAGGAGCTCGCGTTCACGCTCGCGAACGGGATCGCCTACTGCGAGGCGGCCGTCGAGGCTGGCCTCTCCCCCGACGCGTTCGGCGCGCGCCTCTCCTTCTTCTTCAACGCGCACAACGACGTGCTGACCGAGGTCGCGAAGTTCCGTGCCGCCCGCCGCCTATGGGCGACGATCATGCGCGATCGCCTCGGGGCGACGTCGCCGCGCGCCCAGGCGCTTCGCTTCCACGCGCAGACGGGCGGCTCGACACTGACCGCCCAGCAGCCGGAGAACAACCTGGTTCGCGTCGCGGCGCAGGCGCTCTCGGCCGTGTACGGCGGCGCGCAGTCGATCCATACGAACGGGTTCGACGAGGCCCTAGCCCTCCCGACCGAGCGTTCGGCGACGCTGGCTCTCCGGACGCAGCAGATCCTGATGCACGAGGCCGGAACGACGGCGACCGCGGATCCCCTCGGGGGCTCGTGGTACGTGGAGTCCCTCACCGACGCGCTCGAGGCCGAGGCCCGGGAGCTCATCGACCGGATCGACGAGCTCGGTGGGGCCGTGGTGGCGATCGAGGCGGGGTGGGTGCAGGAGCAGATCGAGGAGTCGGCGTTCGCCTGGCAGCGCGAGGTCGAGAGCGGCGAGCGCGTCATCGTCGGGGTGAACCGGTTCACGAGCGACGAGGCCGAGCGGGTCGAGCTGCACGTGCTCGATGCCGCGATCGAGCGCGCGCAACGTGACCGCGTCCAGGCGCTCCGTGCCGCGCGGGACGCGGCTGCGGTCGAGGCGGCGATGGCCGAGGTGCGACGGATCGCGGACGGGGAGGGCAACCTCCTACCGCCCCTCCGCGACGCCCTGGCCGCTCGCGCGACGGTCGGCGAGCTCTGCGGGACGCTGCGCGAGCTCTGGGGGACGTACGACGCGCGATAGACGCGTACCCTTGGCGCCGTGAGCAGCGGACGCCGACCGGCACTCGTGATCGGCGCGACGGCGGTCGCCGTCGTCGCGTGCGCTGCGTTGATCCTGGGCGGCGGCTCGCCCTCGGCGGCGCGAGCCGCCGCACCGAGCTTCGCGCGCGACGTGGCCCCGATCGTCCGCGAGACCTGCGCCGGCTGCCACCGCCTCGGTGGGATCGCACCGTTCGCGTTCCGCACAGAGCGCGACCTGGCGAGCCGGGCTCAGGCGATCGTCGCCGCCCTCGAGGAGCAGCGCATGCCTCCATGGCCACCGTCCGCGCGCTCACCGGCATACGTCGGAGAGGCCAGGCGGACGCTCGACGCTCATGAGCGGCAGACGCTCGTCCGCTGGGCGCGGGCACAGCTCGAGCGACCCGGCGCGGCGCGGCGCGGTACACCCGTCGGCACTCCGTCCTCGTCGAGGATCGCGCCTCGAGCCGGCGAGTCGATTCGCGAGCTGGCGATGCCCGTCTCGTACACACCGACGGGCGTCAACGGCTCGACCGACGACTACCGCTGCTTCCTGCTCGACCCAAAGCTCACCCGCGACGAGCTCGTCACTTCCGCGCAGATCGTGCCGGGCGCGGCCTCGCTCGTCCACCACGTGATCCTGTACCGCATCCCCGGTACGTCCGCCGCGGAGGCGACTGCTCTCGACCGGCGCACGACCGGCCCTGGCTGGACGTGCTTCGGCGGCCCCGGTGTCGGAGCAGGGACGAGCGGGAATCCGCGAGGTCTGCTCGACGACGCCGGGTGGATCGCCGCCTGGGCACCGGGTTGGGGCGCCGACCGCCTGCGCGACGGCACGGGTGTGCCGATGCCCACCGGCAGCCGCGTCGTGATGCAGGTGCACTACAACCTCCTGCAGGGCCGCCGCCCAGATCGTTCGAGTGCGGTGCTGACCACCGTCCCGGCGAGCGGCGACCTCACACCCGTTCAGACGATGCTCCTCCCCGCGCCGGTCGAGCTCGCCTGCCGGCGCGGCGAGTCGGGTCCCCTCTGCGACCGCACCGCTGCCGTCTTCGACCAAGTCGACCGCTTCGGCGCCGACTCCGCGCTCGTCGCCACGGGCCTCAACGTGCTCTGCGGGAAGAATGCAGCCCAGCCCGTCGCGAGCACCGTCAGCTCGTGCGATCGCACGGTCAGCCGGTCTCTGACGATCCAGGCGGTGGCGGGGCACATGCACCTCCTCGGCCGCTCGATCCGCGTCGAGCTCAACCCTGGTCGGCCCGGCGCGAGGCTGCTCCTCGAGATCCCGCGCTGGAGCTTCCACTGGCAGGCGTCGTACCTCCTCGTGCAGCCGCTCCGCGCCGAGCCGGGTGACGTGCTCCGCGTCACGTGCAGGCACGACGCGAGCCTGCGGGACGGCAAGCCGCGATACGTGCTCTGGGGCGAAGGGACGGGCGACGAGATGTGCCTCGGCGTCGTCTCCGTCACACCGCGCTGACGCCTGTTGCGCATCCTCCTCGTCTCGCAGATGTACCCGAGCGCAGACGAGCCGTCGCTCGGCACCTTCGTCGCCGACCTCGAGACGGCGCTCGCCGCCAGGGGTCACGAGCTCGCGCGGGCCGTGGTCGACCGGCGCGGGGCGCGGTTCCGGCACCTCACCCTCGCTCGGGATGTCGTTCGAACAGCCCACCGCTTCCGCCCCGACGTCGTCTACGCACACTTCCTCGTCCCGGCCGGCCTCCTCGGCGTGCTCGCCGGTCGCGCCCCCGCCCTCCTCACCGCCCACGGTCAGGACGTCGAGAACGCGCGCCGCTCAGGGCTCGTCCGGGCGGCGACCCGGCTCGCCGTCCGCAGGGCAGCGGGCGTCGTCGCCGTCTCCGACTGGCTTCGTCGCCGGCTCGAGGGAGTGGTGCCCGAGTCGAGCGGCCGGACGGAGGTGATCGACTGCGGCGTCGACCTCGACCGCTTCCGGCCCGGCGAACGGGACGCCGCCCGCGAGGAGCTTGGCTGGCATCCCGGCGGAACCGGCTTCCTCTGCGCCGGCTCGCTCAGCGAGCGGAAGAACGTGCGCCGGCTCGCTCGTGTCTTCGTGGGTCGCGGTGAAGGCTCACTCGCGTTCGTCGGCGACGGACCGCTCCGCAGCGCGCTCGAGGGCATGCCCGGAGTGACGCTGCACGGCCCTGTCTCGCACGCGGAGATGCCGCTCTGGTTCCGGGCGGCGGACGTCGTCTGCCAGCCGAGCCTCGTCGAGCCCTTCGGCCTCTCGACGCTCGAGGCGATGGCGTCCGGTCGCACGGTCGTCGCGACCTCGGTCGGTGGTCCGCCGGAGTACGTGCCGTCTGCGGCGGGCGTGCTCGTCGACCCGCGGGACGAGGACGGGCTCGCAGCCGCGCTCGCCACGGCCGCCGCCATGCCGCGACCCAATCTCGCCGCGCGAGCAGCGGCCGAGCCCCACGACATCCAGCGGCGGGCGGAGCTGATCGAAGGTCTGCTCGAGCACGCAGCGGGGGCGAGCGCAGACGCCCCCGCGGCGAGTGCCTGAGCTACGAGGGCGTGTCGCGCTCCTCGACCCTCGTCGGCTGTGTGGCGCGATCGGCCCCGGGCCGACCACGGACATGGTCGAGGTCGTCCCGCAGGTTCGTGTCGCCCTGCACGACCACTTTGTGCACGATCCAGCCGATCACGGCGCCGATCGGCGGTGCGATCAGGTAGATCCAGAAGTCGTTGAATTCCGTCCCGATCAGAGCCGGCCCGAAGCTCCGCGCCGGGTTGACCGACGCGCCGCTGATCGGAATTGCGGCGACGTGGATCGCCACGAGTGCGAGCGGGATCGCGATGAGAGCGCTGCCCCGCACGCGCTCGCTCTTCGAGGACTGCAGGATTACCGCGACGAAGAGCGCCGTGAACACCACCTCGACGACGATGCCGGCCCAGTTGTCGCCGGACTGGGTCGTCGTTCCCGCCACCGCCTCGTCGTTCAGGGCGATCAGGACGACGACCGCGGCGCCGATCGCGCCGACGAACTGCGAGACGACGTAGCCGATCAGGTCGTCCAACGTGATACGGCGGTCGAGGAACATCGCAAGCGAGACCGCCGGGTTGAAGTGGCCACCCGACACCTCGCCGAACGCGTAGAGACCGATCAGCAGAGCGAGACCGAAGCCGAGCGCGATCGACACGATCCCGAGCGCGTCCCCGGCCGAGGCGGAGACGATCGCGAACGTGCCGACGCCGACGAGCGCGAAGGTGCCGAGCGCCTCCGCCAGGTACTTCTGCATCTTCCCCATGGGGCCTTGGCTCCCTTCTGCTTCCGAGTGGTTGGGGGACGACCGTCAGTCTGACGAATCGACCGGCTGTCGTCGATGCGCCGAGCGCCGCACTCAGTCGGAGGCGGACGCGTCGAGATCGGCGAGTCGGAGCTCGACGAGCGGCCGCACGGCGTCCTCGAGTCCCGCTTCGCGGGCGACAGCGAGCGCCTGCTCGTAGCTCTCGCGCACCTTCTCGCGGGCAACGCCTTGCTTGAGCCTGTTGTCACCCGTCACGAGGAGGCGCTGGATCTTCGCGCGAGCCTCGTCGCCGGCAGCCATCTCTCGGCGAGCGTACCGCGTGACCGTCGGTGACCGACCGTCTCGGGTTGCAGCCGCGAAGAGGCGCTTCGCGAACGAGCCTGATCGCGGCCGGTACCATCAGCGCTCCGATGATCCCGGTCTTCGCGGTTCTCCAGGTGCTTCTCGGTGCGGCCCTCGTGACCCTCGTGCTCATGCACTCGGGACGGGAGGCCGGCTTCGGCGGAATCGGCTTCACACCGACCTCGCAGGGTGGCACGCACATCGTCGAGCGGAACCTGACACGGCTCACGGTCCTCGTCTCGGCGCTCTTCACGGCAAACACCGTGGTGCTGTACCGCGTGCTCGCGTAAGCGGGCGCCGGGCCGACGGCCGCTATCATTCTCGTTCCACGCGCTGGTGGCGGAATTGGTAGACGCGCCAGGTTGAGGGCCTGGTGGCCATTGCGGTCGTGGAGGTTCAAGTCCTCTCCAGCGCATGCACGAGAAAGGGGCCATGTGGCCCCTTTCTCGTGCATGAGAACCCGTTGCGGCGAGGCATGTCTCGCCCATGTCGCCCCGAAGCAGTGACGGCGGGTTGCCGTCGGGTTGACGCCGTCCGGCAGGAGCTCTACGCTTTCCAACGAACATACGTTCGTCGAAACCTTAGGAGGCGACCCGTGCCGGCCGACATCCCGCTTACCGCGCGTCAACAGGAGATCTGGCAGTTCCTCATCACGTACGTCGACGGGCATGGCTATCCCCCGACCGTGCGCGAGATCGGCGAGGAGGTCGGCCTCGCCTCGCCGTCGACCGTGCATGCGCACCTCGCGAATCTCGAGCGCGTGGGGCTCATCAAGCGCGACCCGACCAAGCCGCGCGCGATCGAGCTGACCGGTCACCGCCGCGTCGAGGCCCGGCCCGCCGCGGCCGAGCTTCCGCGTCTGCCGCTGCTCGGCCGCGTCGCAGCCGGTGGCCCGCTCCTCGCGGAGGAGAACGTCGAGGACGTCGTGACGGTGCCGGAGTCCCTCGGACGCGGTGCCGACTTCCTGCTGACGGTGCACGGCGACTCGATGATCGAGGCCGGCATCCTCGACGGCGACACGATCGTCGTCCAGCGTCGTGACGATGCCCGCACGGGCGATGTGGTGGTGGCCCTCGTCGGTGACGACGAGTCTGCCGACGAGGCGACGGTGAAGACCTTCCATCGCGAGCCCGACGGCCGCATCCGCCTGCAGCCGGAGAACGCCGCGCTCGAGCCGATCTACGCCGACCACGTCCAGGTGCTCGGGAAGGTCGTGGGGGTGTTCCGGAGCCTGCGATGAGCACGGACGTCTCAGCGTTCGCACGGACGCTCGACCAGGAGCTCCTTGCGCTCTCGCGCGGCGCGAGCCTCGAGTGCCTCACGTGCGGTGAGTTCATGATGCGCCTGCGTGGCGTTCTGGCCTGCCCGGAGTGCCGCTCGCTGCTCGCCGACGGGCGCGACGTGCCCGAGGTCGTACTACCCGAGGCAATCGGGTTCCGGACGATCTAGGGTCCGGAGAACCTGGGCTCGAGCTCGGGGAAGGCGAGGCCGCGCGGCTATCCGTGGCCGGGATCCGCGGTGGCCGTCCCGAGTGCGCCACGAAGCTTCTCGATCACGGCAGTCTCCTCGTCGCGGACGCCGCCCTTGGCCTCGGCGACCTTCTCGGCCACACCGAGTACGAGCTCCCGATACGCCTCGACCTCGTCGGGAGCCTTGCTCGAGAGGATGGTCACCGCCTCGCCGAGCGCCTGCAGCGTCCCCTCCTCGAGCTCATTTGGCGAGGTGACGAAGCCGAAGCCCGATCCGCGAGCTTCGGCGAGCTCGCGGAGCAGCTCGGTCGCACCCTCCTGCCGCTGCGTCACGAGCTCGCGCGCGAGGGCCGCCGCCTCGCCGAAGCTGTCGGTGAAGTCGCGGTGCCCGGTCGAGACGAGCATGCCCGCCCCGGTGATCCCCTTCTGCAGCGTCGTCCACTCGTCCTCGGTGAAGTCGTCCTTGCGTGCCATGCCGC
>JACDBY010000479.1 GCA_013694685.1 Actinomycetota bacterium | reverse complement strand
CTCGAGGACGGCCGGGTCGTGGGAGGGGGCGGGTGATCGGTTCCCAGCGGCGGTTCGTGAAGGAGCATCCGCGTCTCTACCGGGGCGCGCTCGCCGCGCGTCGCGCCGGTGTCGGCGTCCGCCGCGGCGTCGCCATGGGCGTCCGGCCGCTCGTCCTGGGCAACTACCTGCGCGGCGGCGAGAAGCGGCGGCTTCACCTCGGTGCCGGGCCGCACGTGATCCCCGGGTGGCTGAACACCGACCTCGAGCCAACCTCGCTGCGCATCGCGTACCTCGACGCGACGCGGCCCTTCCGGCTGCCCGACGCCTCGATGGAGCTCGTCTTCACGGAGCACATGATCGAGCACGTGCCCTACGCCTCGGGGCTTCGCATGCTGCGCGAGTGCGCGCGCGTCCTGCGTCCGAGTGGACGGATCCGGGTCGCGACACCCGATGTCGACGCGATCCTCGCACTGGCACGGACGCCGCTCACGGAGGAACAGCGGGAATACGTCTCCTGGTTCCTCGAGCGCAACGACCTCGGCGTGCCCGAGCCGAGAGGGATCTTCGTCGTCAACCACTTCTTCTCGAGCTGGGGCCACCGGTTTCTCTACGACCGGCGCACGCTCGCGGAGGCGCTCGAGCGCAGTGGGTTCGGCGACGTCCGCGCGTACCGCCCGGGCGAGAGCGATCACGCGGAGCTACGCGGGCTCGAGCGTCACGGCGCCGTCCTGGGCAGCGAGCGCTGGAACGACTTCGAGACGATGGTGCTCGAGGCCGAGCGCTCCTGAGCTCGAGCCGCCGTCTCAGCGGCGCGCGGTACGTCGCCCCGCTGCCAGGCCTCGGAACCGCCCCACGAGCGTCGCGGCGTAGAAGCGCGCGCGGACGGGGTCGAGTGCGAGCAGGGAGATCAGCGCGGCACCGAAGGGTCGCACGAGCATCTTCGCGACGGTGCGACCGGGGTAGTCGTTCCGCGCGAGGACGTAGCCGACGCTCCCGCCGTCACGTGCTCCGAGCGCGACGAGCTCGGCAGGCCCCACCGGCTTGATCGGATGGATGATCTCGAGCGTCGGGTCGTACTCGATCCTTGCGCCGAGTCCGAGGGCACGCACGACGTAGTCGATCTCCTCGCCCGACGACCAGGGTGTGCCCGATCCGAGACCGAGAGCCTCGTCGAAAGCGCCAACGCGCTCGACGAGCGGGCGGCGGAGGAAGATCGTGTGCGAGTTCGCGGTGCGCCACACGTTCTCGGGAATCACCGCGACGCGAGAGGACGGCCAACGGCCGACCACGCGTCCGTCTGCGGCACGAGGCCTTCCGCTGAGACCGTCGAGCGTCGAGTCGGCCGCGAAGCGGTGCGCGACTCGCTCGAGCAGGTCGGGCGCATACAGGCAGTCGTCGTCGGGAAAGCCGACGACGTCGGCGCGGAACGCCTCGAGCTCCGTGCGCAGCGCGACGAGCGCCCGGTTCCGGGCGCGAGAGAGCCCGCGAGCCGAGCGCAGGTGGAGGGCATCCAGCCCGGGGTGCAGCGCGAGGAGGCGCTCCACGCGGTCGTCCGAGTTCTGGTCGACGACGACCACGCGAAAGTCGCTGTGGGTCTGCCCCGCGAGCGAGCCGAGGAGCGCCTCGAGATCCTCCGTGCGAGCCACCGTGGCAACGATCAGGTCGAAGCGCACGTCGGTCTCTCCCGGCACCGGCGCAGGCTACCCTCCGCCGGGCGATGCAGCACCGGCCGCTCGTGTCCGTCGTCCTCGCGGCCCGCGACGCGCAGGAGACGATCGGCGAGGCCGTCGCGAGCGTGCTCGACGGCACCTTCTCCGATCTCGAGCTCGTCGTCGTCGACGACGGCTCGGTCGACGCCACCGGAGAGCTCCTCGCCGGTGTACCGGATCCTCGCCTCCGGGTGATCCGCAACGACCGGCCGCTCGGACTCGGTGGCGCGCTCAACGTCGGCCTGGAAAACGCGCGCGGCGCGTACGTCGCGCGCATGGATGCGGACGACATCGCACTGCCGGAGTGGCTCTCCCGGGTCGTGGGACGGCTCCGGGCGACGCCGGGTCTCGGAATCGTCGGATCCGGCATGATCGAGCTGCACGGGGACGGGTCGCTCGGACCGCGCCATCTCATGCCGGGCGGCGCGCGGGCGGTGCGCTGGGCGGCCCTGTTCTCGACGCCCTTCTACCACTCGACGGTGGCGATCGACCGTGCGGTGCTCGACGAGCACGGACTCCGGTACGACGCGAGCTTCGGGGAGAGCGAGGACTTCGAGCTGTGGACGAGACTGCTCGCCGTTGTCTGTGGGGACAACGTCCCGGAGGGACTCGTCCTCTACCGCCAGCATCCGGGGCAGGCGTCCCGCCGCCGCCCGGAGCTCCAGCTCGAGCTGGGCCGACGCGTGGGGCTCAGAGAGATCGGTCGCGTCGCGCCGCAGTTGACGCCCGAGCGTGCCGAGCTGGCCTGGCTCGTGGGG